>NZ_QUGE01000012.1:0-11243 GCF_003478825.1 Peptoclostridium sp. AF21-18 | reverse complement strand
TAATGATGTTTTTCATGCACTTCTTTTATAGCTGTGTATATATAATTATTTTGTACTCTCTGCAAACTCACCTCCTCTCTATTTCCTGTATTTTTTTTAATAAAGCTATCTCCATTTCAGCCTGTCTTTTTTCGTTTTCTAATCGTTTTATTTCTCTGCGAAGATGTTCTACTTCTGTTAGTTGATCTTCAGATTTTCTTTTTCCTCTTTTATCTTTTAGAGCATCCTTGCCAGATTCTTTATATTTAAGAGCGTAGCTACGTGCTTGTGTATATGATACGTTATATTTTTCAGCAGCTTCGCTGTAACTATGTCCAAATTTAATGCAATATTGAGCAATTTCAACTCTTTCTTCAAAGCTAGTTTTTTTATTCTTAGTCATAATAGTTCCTCCAATGGATTTAGAAGATTTTAGTTCTTTATTACTATTATACTCCTTTATCCATTGTTCAAGGGGACTTCTTGAATTAAGTCCATAAATTCTACAAATTTCATTTTGTGAACCATCACCATTTAAATACGCTTTAACTGCTGCATCTTTTATTTCTTTTGAGTATTCAACTTTTTGAAATTTATCACTAAAAGCTTTTTCTCCTTTTATTTGATATTTTAAAATCCATTCTTCGACAGAAGAATGAGCTACACCATAAATCTGCCGAATGTGCCTTCTACTTTCTTCGCCAGAAAGAATCTTTTTTACTGCATCCAATTTTTGTTTTGCGGTTACATTACTTCTAGGCATAAAAATTGCTCCCTTCTAAGTTTAAAGTGAATTTATTTATTTCACTTGTCCACTCAGAGGGCTATACTTTAGTAGGACGATAAATAATGCGTTCCTAAATTGAAAATAGGTTATCAAAGTCGGTTGCAGAATTTCAAAAAATATTTTTTTGATTCTTTGAAAAACAGTTCCGCTTTGTATCCCTATTTTCTCCTATTGGTAGAGGGAGTAATACTTTTAATACCAAAACAGATTACATAAAGAAAGGAGGATAAGAGAATGTCAAGGACTTCAAAGATTACAGCACTCTATGAGCGTTTATCAAGAGATGATGACCTCAATGGTGAGTCAAATTCAATCACCAACCAAAAGAAATACTTGGAAGATTATGCTCGCAGAAATGGGTTCACGAATATTCGCCATTTTACTGACGATGGTTTTTCGGGTGTGAATTTCAATCGTCCGAGTTTTCAAGAACTGATTAAGGAAGTAGAAGCAGGAAATGTCGCAACGATTATTGTTAAGGATATGAGCCGATTAGGACGAAACTATCTGCAAGTCGGCTTTTATACGGAAGTTCTGTTCCCACAGAAAGATGTCCGTTTTCTTGCAATAAACAACAGTATTGACAGCAACAATGCTTCGGATAATGACTTTGCCCCGTTTTTGAATATAATGAACGAGTGGTATGCCAAAGACACAAGCAATAAAATCAAGGCTGTGTTTGATGCCCGTATGAAAGACGGAAAGCGATGTAGCGGTTCTATTCCCTATGGATATAACCGATTAGCAACCGACAAACAAACGCTTGTCGTTGACCCTGTGGCTTCTGAGGTGGTAAAGCGTATCTTTCTGCTTGCCAACGAGGGCAAAAGTCCGAGAGCAATCGCTGAATTGCTTACCGAAGAAAAGGTTTTAATTCCGGCAGCACACGCAAAGGAATATCACCCCGAACAGTATAATGGAACGAAGTTTTCAGACCCATATACTTGGGGAATGTCAACCATAAGAGCGATTTTGAGCAGACAGGAATATCTTGGTCATACTGTTTTGCGTAAGTCGGTCAGCACCAATTTCAAACTGCACAAAAGGAAAAATACCGATGAAGATGAACAGTATGTATTTTATAATACGCACGAGCCTATCATCTCGCAGGAACTTTGGGACAGCGTTCAGAAGCGAAAGAAACGAGCCAACAGAACAGCGGCAAGAGGAACGCACAGCAATCGTTTAAGCGGTTATCTGTTCTGTGCTGACTGTGGCAGAAGAATGACCTTGCAAACGCATTACAGTAAAAAAGACCGTTCGTTACAGTATTCTTACCGTTGCGGTGGGTATGCCAGCAGAGTAAACTCCTGCACTGCCCATTCGATTAGTGCTGATAATGTTGAAGCCTTGATATTATCGACTGTAAAACGATTATCAAGATTTGTTCTGAATGACGAAGAAGCCTTTGCAAAGGAACTTCAAGTATTGTGGAACGAAAAGCAGACAGAAAAGCCAAAGCACAATAAATCGGAGTTGCAGCGTTTTCAGAAGCGATACGATGAACTGTCAAAACTTATTCGTGGGTTGTATGAAAATCTTGTTTCGGGATTACTGCCCGAAAGACAGTACAAGCAACTAATGAAGCAGTATGATGATGAGCAGGCTGAACTGGAAACGAAAATTGAGGAAATGCAAAAGGAACTGACCGAAGAAAAGGCGAATACGGTTGATATTAAGCATTTCATTTCTTTGATACGCAAGTGCAAAGAGCCGACAGAAATTTCCGATTTGATGTTTGCCGAACTCATTGACAAGATTGTGGTTTATGAAGCAGAGGGTGTGGGAAAAGCAAGGACACAAAAGGTTGATATTTATTTCAACTATGTGGGGCAGGTCGATATTGCCTACACAGAAGAAGAACTTGCTGAAATCAAGGCACAGGAAGAACAGATTGAAATGGAACGACTGGCAAAACAGCGTGAGCGTGAAAAAGTTTACCGAGAGAAGCGAAAGGCGAAAAAACTCGCTGAAAACGGTGGAGAAATCGTAAAAGCAAAGGTATGCCCCCATTGTCAAAAGGAGTTTGTACCTACAAGCAACCGACAGATATTCTGTTCAAAGGATTGTTGCTATCAGGCAAGGCAAGACCAAAAGAAAGACGACAGAGAAGCAGAAAAAGGAAATCATTATTATCGTCAGCGTGTCTGTGCTGTGTGTGGCAGTACCTACTGGCCTACACACAGTCAGCAGAAATTCTGTTCCGAAGAATGTCAAAAACAAAATCACAACGAAAAATCTTTGGAATTTTACCATAAGAAGCAAAAGGAGAAATCAAAATGCAAAGATTTATTACAGACGAAAGAACCGGTATCCAGTACGAACTCATCGGAGATTATTACTATCCCTGCTTGACGATAGAAAACGAAGAACCGCCCACTCTCACAAAATACGGAAGAATGAGGGAAAGATATTTAAGGGAACACAGGAAAATCTTGTATATCAATCTGCTTACAAGCGGAAAGTTATATGAACACCTTGCCGATATTGATACTTCGGCGTGTGATATGGCGGAGTATCTGATAAAGGAAATGGCAAGAAAGCAGGGTGTGACGGAAGAACTGAAAGGAAAGGATATGATGAAATGGATAGGATTGATGAACAATATCCGAGCCTGTGCAGATGAGATTGTATTGAACGATATTGTGTATTCTTAATAGCATACCAGCCGAAAAGGAACTGCTGTCTTAACGGATGGCAGTTTTTCTTTTTCGGGAAGTATTTAAGAAGTTATTAAGTCGTGAGTATAATCGAAGTGGCTAAGTTGAAAAATTCACAAAAATATGGTACAATACGTCTAAATCAGCGAGATAAATCCGAAGTTGTGGAGGTAAAATATAGATGAATCAAGGTAGAATTATTGTAATCACAGGTGCGCCGGGGACAGGAAAAACTACAACGGCATCTGTTGTTGCAAAAGAATCAGATTTGGAAAAGTCTGTACATATGCACACAGATGACTTTTATCATTATTTGAGTAAAGGGGCAATACCACCGCATTTGCCAGAATCAAATGAGCAAAATTTGATTGTCATTGAAGCGTTTTTAGAAGCTGCGAAGCGATATGCTCGTGGTGGATATGATGTAATTGTAGATGGCATTGTAGGACCGTGGTTTTTAGAGCCGTGGCTCAACATTGTTCAAGAGCATTATGAAGTACACTATATCGTTTTAAGGGCAAGTAAAGAAGAAACCATGAAGCGAGCTATCGAACGCTCAAAGTTAGACAGAGAAACAAATATTGAATTAGTTGAAACAATGTGGAATCAATTTTCCAATTTAGGAATCTATGAATTAAATGTTATAGATACAACTGCGCATTCAATCAAAGATACTGTTTCAGCAGTAAAAGAAAAAATAGTAAGCGGTACGGCCTTACTATTTTAGACAATTATTGGTGGTAAGTTTGTTAAAATTAGAACATTCAAATTGCCTAATCAAGAATTGCCAGAAAATGTTTATTATTATGACTCTATTTAGTTATTAAGAATGAGGTGCAAAGATGGATATTATAAGTAGAAAATACATAAATGAAGGCTTTAATAGTAAGGCATATATTATAAATGATGATTATATTTTACTTGATGGAGTAAATCAAAATTCATATAAAAACTATCAAAAATATGTGAACGTAATTAATCAAATAAGTAATGTTAAATCGTTGGAAATACCAAGAATTATTGAATTGATTGAGCCTTGCGAAGAATATCCAAATGGCGCATTAATTTATAAAATGATTAAAGGACATACTTTTAGAAAAGAACATATTGAAATAGTTAATTTAGATAATATTGCTAAAAAACTCGCTGAATTTATGGATGAATTATATGAAATAAGAGTTGATTTTGATAAAGATGAATATATAAAAAATGAATTAGAAATAACTGAACAAAGTGTTATTGAATTAAAAGAATATTTAAGTGAATCTAATTATGAAAAAATATTATCTTGGTTTAATGAATATAAAAACTATTTATTAACATTTAATGATTATCATTTTATACACGGAGATTTATGGTATGAGAATTATATTCTTAACGATAATAACGAATTAGTTGGAATAGTGGATTTTGAAGGCTCTGGTATGGGTGATCCTGCTTATGATATTGCTGCACTTTATTATTTAGGAACAGGTTTTATAAATAAGGTATTAAGTTATTATAAATATACAGATGAAGATTTAATCAAAAGAGTATCAATGTTAATAAAGGCACGTGAAATTGCTGATTTTGATGATATGGTTAAAAACTATCCGGAAGAAGTAGAAGAACAAGTTGATAAAATAAAGAAAGTTTTATAAATGGTGGTACAAATGGATATATATGAGTTAATGAAACAAGTTAATGAATGGGTTAAAGAAATATTACAAGATAATTATGTTGGAGTTTATTTTCACGGCTCATTAAGATTAGGAAGTTTTAATCCGAATAAATCTGATTTAGACTTTATTATAGTTGTAAAAGAAAAAATAAATTCAGAAACAAAACAATTTATTTGGGATAAAATGTTAGAAAATGAGCAATTATTTCTAAAAAAGGTTTTGAATTTAGTGTTGTACTAGAAGATAATTGTAGAAATATAAAACATCCAATACCTTACGAACTTCACGGTAGCAGAGATTGGATAGAAAGATATAAGGAAGATAAAACAATAGTCATCAATGATGATTATAAAGTTGACCCTGATCTAGCAAGTCATTTCAATGTTATAAATGTTCCAAATGATAAGATGGATTTTGGTAAGCCATCAAAAGAAGTGTTTTCAAAAGTACCAAAGGAATACATTATTGATTCCAATTATTCTGATACATTAGATTGTGTAGAAGAAATTGTGAATAATCCCGTATATTGTATTTTAAACCTTTGTAGATTTTATGCACTAATCAGAGATGATTTAACTTTATCAAAATATGATGGTGGTAAATGGGCATTAGAAAATATGGATTCAAATTATAATGATGTTATTAAAAATGCTATGGAAGATTATTTAAGTGATACAAATAATAGTTATGATAATACAAGATTAAAGGAATTTGCTGGGGAAGCAATTAGTTTAATTAATGATTGTGTAAATACTAATAAAATTAGAAAATAAAATAGTAGATGGAGTTGAGATAGATGGAATATAAATTATTAGAAGAACAAGATTTGGAACTTATGCTAGATTTTGTTGATGATGAAAATACAAAATATAATGTAGATGTTTTAAAAAAATTTATAGATAATAAAAATGATTTTGGATTTATTGCAAAGATAAATAATAAGATAGTAGGTTTTGCTTTTGGTTATATTTTATTAAAACCAGATGGAAGAAAAGTATTCTATCTTGACGCTATTGATGTTATGCCAGACTTTCAAGGCAAAGGTTATGGAACAGGTTTAATATCATTTGCTCGTGATTATGCTAAAACTATTGATTGTTATGAAATGTTTTTAATAACAAATAGAAGTAATATTTCTGCTTGTAAATGTTATGAAAAAGCAGGAGGAATAAATGACGCAGATGATGAAGTAGTGTATGTGTATGATTTTAGGGAGGAAAATTAATGGAAATAGTACAAGATAAAATAAGAATAAGAACTTTGACAAATGATGATTTTCCTTTAATGCTAAAATGGTTAACTGATGATAGAGTATTAGAATTTTATGGTGGTAGAGATAAAAAATATACATTAGAATCATTAAAAGAGCATTATACTGAAAAATGGGAAGATGAAGTATTTAGAGTAATTATAGAATATGATAATGTTCCTATTGGATATGGACAAGTATATAAAATGTATGATGAACTTTATTCTGATTATCATTATCCAAAAACAAATGAAATAGTTTATGGAATGGATCAGTTTATAGGAGAACCTGAATATTGGAGTAAAGGCATTGGCTCAAAATATACAAAAATGATTTTTGAGTTTTTAAAAAAAGAAAGAAATGCTAATGCAGTTATTTTAGACCCTCATAAGAATAATCCAAGAGCAATTAGGTCATATCAGAAATCTGGATTTAGAATAATTGAAGATTTGCCAGAACACGAGTTGCACGAGGGTAAAAAAGAAGATTGCTATTTAATGGAATATAGGTATGATGATAATGTTACAAATGTTAAAGCAATGAAATACTTAATAGAACATTACTTTGAAGATTTTAAAGTTGAAAGTATTAAGGTAATTGGTAGTGGATATGATAGTGTAGCATATTTAGTAAATGGAGAATACATATTTAAAACAAAATTTAGTGCTAATAAGAAAAAAGGGTATGAAAAAGAAAAAGCAATATATGATTTTCTAAACAAAAAATTAAATACAAATATTAAAATACCAAATATAGAATATTCATATATAAGTGAAGAATTATCTATTTTAGGATATAAAGAAATTAAAGGAACTTTTTTAACACCAGAAATATATTTTGCCTTATCAAAAGAAAAGCAAGAATTATTAAAGCAAGATATTGCTATGTTTTTAAGACAAATGCACGATTTAGATTATAGTGAAATAAGTTCATATACGATAGACAATAAACAAAATGTTTTAGAAGAATATCAATTACTTAAAGAAACAATATATGATAGTCTTACTGATATTGAAAAACAATATGTAGAAGAATTTATGCAAAGATTAAATAGTACAACTATATTTGATGGTAAAAAATGCTTATGCCATAATGATTTTAGTTGTAATCATTTATTACTTGATGATGAAAATAGATTATGTGGTGTAATAGATTTTGGAGATTCTGGAATTATAGATGAATACTGTGATTTCATATATTTGCTAGAAGATAGTGAAGAAGAAATTGGCGTGTCTTTTGGAGAAGATATATTAAGATTATACGGAAATATTGATATTTCAAAAGCAAAGGAATATCAAGATGTTGTAGAACAATATTATCCAATAGAAACTATTGTATATGGTATTAAAAATAATAGACCTGATTTTATAGAAAAAGGTAGAAAAGAGATTTATATAAGAACTCGCAAAGATGAAAAATTAAGGAAGTGATGATATGGTTAAAAACTATCCGGAAGAAGTAGAAGAACAAGTTGATAAAATAAAGAAAGTTTTATAAATGGTGGTACAAATGGATATATATGATTTAATGAAACAAGTTAATGACGCATTCAATCAAAGATACTGTTTCAGCAGTAAAAGAAAAAATAGTAAGCGGTACGGCTTTACTATTTTAGACAATCCCAGTTTGTCAGTATCTTAAATAGAATATATGTGACAGAAAACATCGTAGAAATACGGTGTTTTCTGTTACCCAAAACCCCACAATTTCATACATAACCACAGGTTAGTACGAATACCTTGTGTGATTTTTTGAAAGGCTTAGAAAGGCAATTTTGCCCGATTTTCGCCCCGAAAAATGACAGAAACAAGGCAGTAAGTATCTTCCCTGTGGTTTTTTTGTTTTCAGGCGGAAAGGAGGATTGATATGCCGAGAATGAGCAAGAAACGGAAACAAGAGTGGGCGTTGTTTCTGAATGAAAGAAATCGCATTACCTACAACGAACTTTGCAGAAAGTGCAGTAATGACTGCAAGCAGAGTTTCCGCTGTATCGTAGTGCTTTGCCCGAAGTATTTATCGAAAAGGAGAACGAAGAACAATGAAGCAGACGGAAAATGAAATGAATGTAAATGTACCTCTTGAAGTTATCAAGGCAAGTGAAATCGAACCGAAAGAAGTGAAATGGCTGTGGTATCCGTATATTCCGTTCGGCAAGGTTACGCTGTTGCAGGGCGATCCGGGCGATGGAAAAAGCAAGTTAATGCTTTCCATTGCCGCCCTACTCTCTAAGGGCGAACCTCTGCCCTTTACTGAAACGGAAGAAACCGAGCCTATGACTATCATCTATCAGACAACGGAAGATGACGCAGACGATACGGTAGTACCCCGATTTAATTCAGCCGGTGGGAATGGAGAAAATCTTATCTTCATCAAGGAAGATGAAAAGTCTTTATCCTTTGGGGATAACCGTATTGCTGAAGCAATCGAAAGGTATCACGCAAAACTTTTAATTCTTGACCCGATGAGTTCCTATATCGGAGAGAACTGTTCAATGAACAATGCCAACGAAACACGAGCAGAGTTTAATCATCTGATTGCGGTTGCGAAGAATACTGGCTGTGCAATCGTGATTATCGCTCATATGAACAAGATGAGAGATACCAATCCACTTTATCGTACCAATGGTTCTATTGATATTGCGGGTGCTGCAAGAAGTATTCTTGCAATCACACGCACACCGAACAAAGAAGCACCAGCGGAAAGATATATGGTGCAAGTGAAATCCAACCTTGCCCCGACAGGCTCTGCAATTCTCTTTGAGGTTGCAGAAAAAGGAGTGGACTTTATCTCTGAAATGGAAATGACAGCAGAAGAAGCGTTCCAATCCCTTGCCCCTAAAATGGGCAGACCGAACGATAAGGAAATCAAGGCAAAAGAATTTCTTTTGGAAATGCTGAAAGACGGAGAAATGCTTTCTTCGGATTGCGAAGAAAGACTTGAAGCCGCAGGGTTCAAGAAATCGACCATCAAAAAGGCAAAGAAGAAAGCAGGAGTTATCTCCAAAAAGAAAGGCTTTCTGTGGTACTGGTCTTTGCCGATGGGCGATATACCGAGAGAATAATGCAGGCTGTCTGATGAGTGGACAGTCTGTTTTTATGATTGAGGTATCATAAGGAGGTCAAGGGGGAACTCCCTTGCCCACGACATCTTTGCAGACGAAGTCTGAAAGTGTCATAGTGGGTTACACACATTCAAAGAATGTTGTGTAATGGCTTCGCCCCTGTCTGGAAAGGAGAGTAAAATGGCAAAAACCAACAAGGCAGATATGAGTTGTGCAAGGGTAAAACAGTACACCGCTTCTGATGTGAGCAAGGCGGAAAGGCACAACGAACGCAAGAATGAAACCTATGAAAATATGAATGTAATTGTGGAACGAATACCCTTTAATGTGCATTTCAAAAAACCGACTGCCCCGACCTATATGGAACAGTTAAAGCAGATGGAAACAGACGGGCAGGTGTCGCTTCGTGGGTTAAGGAAAGACGCAACACTCTTTAATGAGATTGTGATTGATGTGAACACGATGTACTTCGAGCGTAACGGTGGTTATGAATACGCAAAGCAGTTTTATGAAGAAGCCTATCATTTCATCGAAGAAAAATTCGGTGCTGACAATGTTATATCGGCAGTAATGCACGCTGATGAAATCAATGTAGCGGCAACCGAAGAACTTGGAAAAGAGGTTTACCACTATCATCTTCACGCTATGGTTCTGCCTGTGGTGGAGAAAGAAATCTTATGGAGTAAGCGTTGCAAAGACCCCGAACTGCGAGGAACGGTCAAGGCGGTTGTTAATCAGATAAGCCATTCAAAGAAATGGAAATCGGATATTCCGCTGACCGATGAAAAAGGAAATCCATTGCTAAGAAAGAACGGGAAACCGATGTTCCGAGCTTCGTACAGCATACTGCAAGATGAGTTGTTTCACTATATGACGGAACAAGGGTTCAAAGGCTTTCAGCGTGGCGAATACGGAAGTACGGCAGAGCATTTGACTTCCCTGCAATATCAAATCAAACAGGATAAAGAGCGATTGGAGAAGTTGCAGAAGCGTATTCAAAAGGAACAGGTTAAGTATGAGCCTGCCCGTCATATTTCCAAAACCTTAAACGAGATTGACAGTATGGGGCAGAAAACAATCACAGGTAAAATGGCAATCTCCAAAGAGGATTATTCTGAGCTGACTTCCCTTGCCAAAGAGGGCATTACCAGTCGTGCGGAAATCAATAAATTGGAGCAGAGTGCAAATTATTACCGACAGAAATATTTTGACAGTGCAAATGCACTGGAAAGAATGAAAACCAAATACAACGAACTGAAAGAAAAGTGCAGACCTTTTCTTGAAGCGTTGGAGCATTTCCCCGAAGTTGCTAAACTTTTTACCGAAAAAGTGAAGCAACTTTTTTCTTTTAAGGAAGCACAGGAACGAGCCGAAAAAGAAGCAAGGGAAAAAGAAAGACAGGAGCGTATCAAGGCACGAAGAAACAAGCGTGGTATGGAAAGATAACCATTTCCATTGTACTTGCAACTTAATGACTTCTTGATATGTTCAGATGAAACAGGCTGTATTTGTGGGGTGTTCTAAACGGAATGCCCCACAGTCAATTTATGAAAAGGAGAAACGGACGATATGAAAGAAAACACTTTATCTTATACAACACGAATAGGTAAAACCACTTTTATTGTAAATGTGAAGCAATCGGAAAGTGCGAAGAAGCCTTTGAATACGGTGTTTCAAGAAATATGCAGACACGAGATGTTGGGAGATTTTTCAGCGGATAAATATTTGAATTTAGAAAACTTACAAAAATCATCTTGACAAACTCGTTCCCGAGGGGAGCAGTTCAGCGAAGTTGTAGGTACTCCAATTTGTTGGACTTAAGAATCTAACGATTGGAGTATTTTTT
>NZ_QUGE01000011.1:0-64132 GCF_003478825.1 Peptoclostridium sp. AF21-18 | reverse complement strand
ACTTTCACCACAGATTAATAGCATGCCCGTCATACTAAAAAAGGTACCCGTCACACCAACGAGTACCTATATATTATCTTTTAAATACTAATATAGCTTTATCTGTCCCAACCATTGAAAAAGTAACTAGCTTGAAAGTATGTTTTTTCAGCATTTCTTCAGAAGCCTCTTCAATTTTTTTAGCAAGGTCTTCTAGTCCTTCTGTACTTTCAACGATTACAGTTGTATACCATTTTTTATTTAATTCACTAAACATAAGATTTCCCCCTCATTAATAGTTTATTATTTGTCATTATTATATCACTTTGATTTTTTATAATCTATATATTGTTTAAATTTTCTGATTATATAAATATTATATTTTGTATTAATTATCTTATAAAAAGTCCCCTTTTCTATTTTAAAGGAATACAGAATTCGCATAACTGTGAATTAATTTTATAGTTTGAATATCTCTCAATTATTGGTTTTGAAGTATCTACTGGTAAATTAGCTGTTATATTCTGTATATTTTTCCAAAAGTGCATAATATCTTCTTTTGTATGAGGAACTTCAAATATAGCGTATTCTCCATTTGCAATTTCACGAATAGGTAAATCATAATCTAACTCATCTCTAACTATAATACCAACATCATATCTTTGCATTGTTGTTGGTGTTTCTGCTGGATTATCTAAAGCAATACCAACTAAGACAGTATTTTCATCAAATAATCTATTCTCTTTTAAATATTCCTTAAATATTTCCATTAATTTTTTATTCTCTTTTCCATACTCTCCTACCCTACGCATGTATGCTATTTTTATATTTTCAAATTCTTCAATAATCATTTTAACACCTCTTTATAAAATCATTATCAAGCTTGATAAAGTAATTGTAAGTTCAATTAAAATGATTTTCAAGCTATTTTTTAATTCATAATATATTTTTACAAACTAAAAGGTAGATTATTATATAAACATCTACCTTTTAAAATTAACTATTATTTTTATTATTCAAATTGTTCTTCAAAATAGAATAATTCTTCAAACTTTTTATCTAATGCAATACATAGAATCAATGCTAATTTGGCTGTTGGATTAAACTGTCCTGTTTCAATTGAACTAATAGTATTTCTTGATACACCTATCATTTCAGCAAGTTCACTTTGTGAAAGACTTTTTTCTGCACGAGCTACTTTTAATCTATTTTTTAATATTAAATCATTCTTCATATTTTTCTTCATATCTTATATTACCTTCAATAAATCTCTCAATACGTAACTTAAAAAGAATGCAATTGCAGATAAGCATAATATAATACCACCCAAAAGTTCACTCTTTTGTGAGTTACTCTTATATCTTCCAATACATTCTGATCCTGTAAAAGCGCACCAAAAGCTCATTGGTATACAATAGTTTCCACCATTAAATAGTACTAAAATCATATATGCTGCAAGTGTTATACTTAACCCAATAAACCCATATCTTCTTCCAGTATTTTCTGCATAGATAACACCTTCATCTTCCATTTGTTCACGACTTTTTCTTAAAATTTCATCTCTGCTCATAACATTTCTCCTTTCCAAGCTACCTTGTCTTTTTGACAAGTTTTCTTTGTATTTATAATATAACATCGCCAAGTTTTATTGTCAATATTTTTGACAATAAAACTTGGTATTTTTGTTTATATATTTTAAACTACAATTTTAATTTATAATACCTTTTAGCATTCAATCGATACAGTATTAAAATTGGAATTCAGATATATTATCAAACTCATTATTTAATACATAGTAAACTCTATTTTCTTTTATAGAGTAAACAAAGGATACTCTTGTTGCCCATATTCCACTCTGAGAAACATTTTTCAATACATTAAAAGCATCTTCTACTGAAAATTTTTCATCTGATTTATTTAATATTTCTTTAGCAACTTCATATCTATCATCACCAGGAACAATATACTCTCTTGTTATATTTGGATTTAATATAGAATAATTTGTAATAAGAGAAAATTTTTCTTTCTCATATTTATATCCTATTCCAGGCTCAATAATTAGAACACGCCCATTCTTATCAGAAAGCATAGCTTGCATTGTTGCATCTTTAGCATAAGTAATTTTTTTATTTTTAACTATTTCTAGAGCATCATCAAAAGAAACTTCTCCTTTGATAAATTTTTCTGTTAAATCAGATACTGTAATACAATTACCATTATCAATATATTTTGCCTTCTCATTACCATGAACATAAAGAAGGGTTCCAACATTACCATTTTTATTTATTCCATGAAAAGAATGATAAATACCATCAGGCATTTTTATTCCAATAAAAAATATGTCTTCTTCTTTTATAACTTTATGATTCCATACAGAAAGATCTATATCAAAATTAAAACCAATAATTTCATCTACACCATTATAAACGAATCTTGTACACATGTAATTTCCTCCGCCTAACAACTATTATAAATAGTATTTTAACTAATCTTATTAGTATTTTAATTTCTTATACTGCAAAAGTCAATGAAATAAAATATTTTTTCTAATATATTTATTGACTTAACTAATTTGATTAGTTAAAATTGCATTTATATAAATTTATTATTAAAGAGGTTTATAATATGAAAACTACTAAAGAGTCAATAATAAAAATTACGTCAGAGTTAGTTGATGAAAAAGGATTACACAACGTTTCTCTAAAATTAGTTGCTGAAAAACTAAATATCCGTACACCATCTTTATATAATCATATAGAAAGTTTAGACTCTCTTCTTTTAGAGGTTGCTCATAATGGTATGCGTATAATGAATGAAAGAATGTTAAAAGTTGTAATTGGAAAAACTGGAAAAGAATCCATTAAATCTATTTCTGTTGAATATCTAAATTATATGATTGAACATCCCGGAGTTTATGAAACAATTCAATGGGCATCTTGGAATGGCACAAAAGAAACAGAAAATATTTTTAATAATTATCTTT
Organism: Peptoclostridium sp. AF21-18; assembly: GCF_003478825.1. NCBI lineage: Bacteria > Bacillati > Bacillota > Clostridia > Peptostreptococcales > Peptoclostridiaceae > Peptoclostridium > Peptoclostridium sp. AF21-18. The sequence goes on along the minus strand of NZ_QUGE01000011.1, from coordinate 61,170 downwards.
CATTGCTAACTACACTTATAGAATCATGTGGTTTTTATAAAGCTGACACACTTAAAATATTAAATATGATAACTGGAATGATACATGGTTATACAACTCTACAATTAAGAAATGCTTTTTCTAATCCGGATAAAGTTAAATCTGAATTGTTAGATACAATAGATACTTTATTGATTGGTATATCAGAAAAGTATAGTTAGATATTTATGCTTTCATAACTTTATCTAAATAAAATTATATAATTAATAAAAAACTAAAAGGCAAGATACATAACTATTAGATAGCAACTATTTGAAATGCCATACATTTAACAGATACAACAATTTATCGTATTCCATGATCAAATAGTAGTTATTATCTTGCCTTTATATTTTTATATTAGTACTGATACATAGTACAATGTACTATGTAAATTCTAAAAATATGGATAATATTATATTATACTAAAAAATGATAACTAAACTTAAATGTCTTTATTTTTTTCTATAGCTTTTTTTAAATCATTAATAAATTGCATTTGTTGTTTTTTTAAATAAGATTTTATAAAAGGTTTCATAATCCATTTTTTAGGTATAACATTCTCTGTAAAATCAATTTGTGTTTTATTTTCTTTTGAGTTGAATACACCTATCCAATGCCCTTTCATATTACTGTTTTCCATATCAAATTCCCAACGTTTATAAGGTTCTAAAATAGTAACAGTAAATGTAGTAGCATATCCATCTTTTGTATACTCAATAAATTGATTGTCATTTATTATTTCTACTTTACTCAAATCGCTTCGCCATATGCTATATTTACCAACATCTAGAACAATATCCCAAACCTTTTGAATGTCTTTGTAGATAGTTGTATTTACATTTGAAATTGCCATTTTCATACACCCTTTCAAATTTAATTTGTACATTTCTTTGTATCTACTATTATATCAATTAGATAAATCTACTACAATCAAAAAACTAGTGTTGGTTTATTTTTGACACCACCAATTATATTAAATATATCTAACAATACTAAATGTTATATATTTTTCACATTTTTATTGACTTTATATACTAAATGTTATATATTTATAACAACAAAAGTTATATATTTATAACATCGGAGGTGTATATTATGAAATCTAAAACTATGAAAAAAGAGGTTAATTTAAGAATGTGGTTATTCTTTAAATCTGTGCCAGCTATACTATTATTTATCTATTATGCATTATGCACAGTAAACGGCTATAATCCAGTTTTTAGATACCTACACGCAGTAACTTTAGTTCTATCTATATTTCTCGTATATTGGCAACATTCTTTTGAAAAGAAAAATTGTATATTTGATGAGTTTGGTAGTGAAAATTTAAAAACAACTGATTCAGTATGTTTGAAATTTGCTTTTATGCTAATGGCTATTGAAACACTTGCTTGTATATTTGTTGATTTTAATGGTGTACTTGCCGGATATTTTGTTGTTGGTGGTATTGTAATTTTAACTATAATAAGAGCTACTATTTTTACAATTATTGATAAGAAGGGAATGTAGTTATATGTTAAAAACTAAAATAAAAGAATATAGAGAAAGTGCCGGAATGAAACAATCTGACTTAGCAAAACTTGTATCAGCTAGAAGAGAAACTATTTTACATTTAGAAAATGGTCGATATAACCCTTCTTTAAAACTAGCTATGGATATTGCAAAAGTTTTTAATGTTCCAGTAGAAGAATTATTTGAATTTGTAGATGATGAAGAATAAATATAAAGTAAATTAATTATATATACAAAAGTATAGTATATTTATATAATAAAATTATTTTTTAATTATAAAAAGCTACTCGTTATAACAACGAGTACCTAAATTGTATCCTCTTTTTTATAGGAATAATATCTAACTTGGTAGATTGAAGGATATAGACAACTCACTCGACAATCTGGAGACGTGCGAAAATTTTACACCGAAACATTTTACCTATACACACGTCGAAGCTGGAGAGGAGTTTGTCTATTCCTTCAATCCTCGAGAGATATTAACCTATAAATATATTAGCACTGACATGCCATATTCATTATCTTGTATAATTTAACAACACTTTCATAGTGAGGTGTATTAGGTAAATTCTAAAAACACGAATAATAACAAATTATATTAGCTTTTACTTTTATATACTATAAAATATAAAAAGCAGTCAATCCTAAGACTAACTGCTTTGTATGTAGGGATATAAAATTGTTTTTTAATCTTGAATAGGTACCCAAATTTCAATAACTGAATTATCTCTATTCCAACGGAAACGATAATCATATTTTTCAAAGTGCAGAATAATATTTTTTATAAGGGTATATGGTGTATTAGGAATAATTTCATGATAAATTTTTCTATATGTTTCATATATTTTCTCCATAGCACCGACATGCTCAGTGACCAAATATTTATAAGATGGTATTTCTTTATACAGAAAGTTGTCTGGTATAACAGTATTCTTGGGAATAGAACAAAAATAATAAAGTTTTCCATTTCTTCTTTCCATAAAAGCATATTTTACCCAATTTCCTGATTGTAAAAGATATGATTTCTTCAAATTACTATTAAACTTTCTCCAAAACTGCGTACTAATCTCAATATTCCTTTTTTGGTAATTCGTAAGTTCTACTTCCTTACCAATAACTGAAAATGCGTCTAGTTTTCTTATAGAATAATTCTTCATTTTAACTTATGAGCAGTAATAATTGTATAACTATTAGCATTTACCGTAATAATGCAATTATCAATAGTTACATACCAATTTTTTCCTTTTCTTATAATTTGAGCATTTGAAAGACTAATTTTTTCTTTACACCACTCAACAATATCTCTTATATCCAAAGATAAGTTTCTTTTTATTCTCATAATTCCAAGCTCAGTTGTATGCAGCTTATCTAAATTATCTAGTAATTCATTACTCATATCTTTACACCTCTTTTTTCAATAAACTTATACCAAAAAGGTCCCCGTCATAACAACGAGTACCTAAATTGTCTCCTCTATTTTATAGGAATAATATCTAACTTAATAGATTGAAGGATATAGACAACTCACTCGACAATCTGGAGACGTGCGAAAATTTTACACCGAAACATTTTACCTATACACACGTCGAAGCTGGAGAGGAGTTTGTCTATTCCTTCAATCCTCGAGAGATATTAACATATAAATTATATTAGCATTGACATGCCATATTCATTATTTTGTATAATTTTACAACACTTTCACAGTGTGGCGTATTAGGGAACATATCCATGCACTTAACCTTCTCTGGCATATATCCATAACCTATAAAATCTTTTAAATCATCAACTAAAGTCTTTGGATTACAAGAAATATACACTATCTCTTTAGCACCGAAATCGCATATATCTTTTATCGCCTGCTTGTGTATACCTGGTCTTGGAGGGTCAACAATTATTAAATCTGGCTTAACATCTAAGCTCTTAACAGTATCCTTAACATCTCCAGCAATAAATTCACAGTTGTCTAATCCATTTAACTTAGCATTTTCATTAGCTGCAACAACAGCCTCTTCTATTATCTCTATACCATATACTTTCTTAGCTTTTTCTGCCATTAACTGACCTATTGAGCCTGTTCCGCTGTATAAGTCGAAAACAACCTTATTAGAGTGATCTCCAATAAAATCTCTAGCTATAGTATAAAGCTGCTCTGCACCTTTTGTATTTGTCTGGAAGAATGAGAATGGAGATATTTTAAATTTAAGCCCTAATATCTCTTCGTGTAGATAATCTACACCGTATAATATTCTCATCTCATCACACTGAACTGCATCTGCAAGTCCGTCGTTTATAGTGTGAAGTATGCTCACTACATTTCCTTTTAATTCTAATCCATTTATCATATCAGCAAATTTGCTCATATCAAACTCGCACTGAGATGATGTTACTATATTTACCATTATTTCATCTGTGTGTATACCTTTTCTAACTACAAGATTTCTTAAATATCCCTCGTGGTTTACTACTCTGTAGTATGGTAACTCTGCATCCTGGAAGAATGCTAAAGACTCTTTTAATATTGTGTTGAAATCAGAATCAACTAACATACATCCGTCAACTGTCTGTATATCTATATGTCTACCTTTTTTGTGAAGTCCTAGTGTAAGTGGTCCACCTTTTACTTCATCACCAAAAGTGTATTCCATTTTATTTCTGTATCCAACATTGTCAGGACTTCCCTGAACACCTAAAAACTCAAATCCTCTTATTCCAGCATCTTCAAATAGTTCAAGTACCTGTTCTTCTTTTATTTCAAGCTGTTTTGAGTAATCTACAGAAAGCATAGTACATCCACCACAACCTTCAAAGTGAGGACAAACTTCCGCAGTTTCTATTGGAGATCTTTCTAAAAGCTCTACCATTTTAACATCTGCCTTACCTCTTCCAGTTCTTTTAACAGCAGCTTTAACTTTCTGTCCTTTTATTCCGCCTTTCATCTTTATTCTTCTATCTCCGTACTGGCTTATACTCACTCCGCCAAATTCCATTTTACCGATTTCAAATTCGATTATATCTCTCTTTTTCACGGTTACCTCCTATTATTCGATTATATTTTTTATAATTTATCAAATTGTCTAAACAACTTATTCTCTTACTTCTATTAATTTAACTTCTTCATCTGTAAGCTCTCTATATTCACCTAATTCAAGAGTTTCATCTAGTTTTAAAGCTCCCATAGAAAGTCTTTTTAAATATACCACTGTTTTTCCAACACTTTCAAACATTCTCTTAACCTGATGGAATTTTCCTTCGTGTATTGTAAGTTCTATCTCAGAAATATCATCAGATTTTAATATTACAAGCTCTGAAGGCATAGTTTCGTATCCATCGTCCAAAGTTACGCCCTGCTTGAATGCCTCAATATCTTCCTCAGTTACTTTTCCATCTATTTTTGCATAGTATGTTTTTGGAACATGCTTTTTAGGTGATAATACTCTATGTGCAAGCTGCCCATCGTTAGTCAACACAAGAAGTCCCTCAGTATCTTTGTCCAATCTTCCAACTGGGAATGGCTCAAACACTAAATACTCATCGTCTATTAAATCAAGCACTATTGGATCGTGTTTATCAAACGTCGCAGAAATATATCCATCTGGTTTATTCATCATTAGATATATAAATTCTCTGTAGTTTATCTTTTCTCCGTTGAACACTATTTCATCTATATCAGTATCTACTTGAAGCCCTGGATTAGAAACTGCTTTTCCATTTACAAAAACAAGCCCTTGTTTACAGAATTTTTTAAGCTCAGCTCTACTTCCATAGCCTAAGTTAGATAACACCTTGTCTACTCTTTGTTTCTTAGCCAAAATTTTCCCTCCTTTTTCAATTTTTATTTACATCATCGTATATTCTTCGCTTAAATCATAATATATTAATATTATCATTTTTTATCTTCAATTAACAGAAAAAAATCCGTTTATCTCAAGCAATAATCAGATTTTCAAAATTTTATTATAAAAAATCTATAAAAATATCATAAAAAATATTAACTCTAAATTTTTTTCAAAAAGAAAATGTTTGCAACGTACTGTTTTTCAATTTAGTCTATACCTTTTTTGTTTTTCTCTGTATAATATATTTGATGGATAAATTTTTAAAAGTTTATAGGAGGAATTTAAAAATGGCTTTAATTACTACTAAAGAAATGTTTAAAAAAGCTTATGAAGGTGGATACGCTATAGGTGCATTCAACATAAGTGACTTAGAACAGTTACAGGGTGTATTAGAAGGAGCAAAAGCTAAAAACTCATATGTTATGATACAGGCTTCTAAATCAGCTATACAGTATGCTGGACCTCATACATTAGTTGAAATGGTAAAAGCTGCATCTGATGAAATAGGTGTAGACGTTGCTCTTCACTTAGACCACGGTCCAAACTTCGAAACAGTTAAATCTTGTATAGATGCTGGATTCACTTCAGTTATGATAGACGGATCTCACTTCGATTTCGAAGAAAACGTAAGAGTTACTAAAGAAGTTGTTGACTACGCTCACGAAAGAGGAGTTGTTGTTGAAGCTGAATTAGGTGTATTAGCAGGTGTTGAAGATGAAGTTAGCTCAGATGTACACAAATACACTGACCCAGATGAAGCAGTTGAATTCGTTGAAAGAACAGGAGTTGACTCATTAGCTATAGCTATAGGTACTTCTCACGGTGCTTTCAAATTCAAAGGTGAAGCTGAATTAAAATTCGACATATTAGAAGAAATACAGAACAGATTACCAGGATTCCCAATAGTACTTCACGGTGCTTCTGCAGTTGATCAGGAATCAGTTGCTACTTGTAACGAATTCGGTGGAAATATAGCTGGTGCTAAAGGTGTTCCAGTTGACATGTTAAGAAAAGCATCTTCAATGGCAGTTTGCAAAATAAACATGGATACTGACTTAAGATTAGCTATGACTGCAGCTATAAGAAAATACTTAGCTGAAAACCCATCTCAGTTCGACCCAAGAAAATACTTAGGTGCTGGTAAAGACGCTATACAGGCTGTTGTAGAAAGCAAAATAGATAACGTTCTAGGATCAGAAAACTCTATAAACTAATTGTATTTTGATTTTACTTTGAAATTTTTTTGAAAGTGTGGCTTTTGCTACACTTTCTTTTTTTATTATCTTGACATATTTTAGATTTAGGTATATTATCAAGTTAAAGTAAGGATAACACATATCTTAAATAGATAAATTTTAGAAAAGAAAGGAATGGTCATGCTATGTGTTGCTGTTGTTGTTGCTACAATTCAAAACAATTAAATAACAGTATTTTTTATGGCGGGACTCTGACTTTCTCTAAAAACGGTGTTACTCTTTAATTTGATAAAATTTTTTAAAATTGAATTTCAAATCTATTGATTAAATAGATTTCTAATGCTGTTTTCATAAAAAATAAATACTCGTAGCAGGCCTGATAATAATTTTTGCATATCATCCCCTTTAGATATATTTTAGCCTTTGCTCTTTTACGAGTATATTTTATGGAAGCAGTTTTTTAATGTCAAAAATCCAATCAAATCTAGAATTATCAATCAAACAGATGTGAATCTACAATTCTTCAAAAGATAATCATAATTTTTTTAGACTGTCTTATTCCGCCAAAAGCAAAATATCTTTATTTTAAAAATTTCAAAACAAAATTCAAATAAAAATAATAGAGCAATTGGCTCAGACGGAGGAAAATATTATAATATACAACAAAATAACTGAAACTATAGGAAATACACCAGTTCTTAGATTCAAGGAATTTGAATCAGAAAATAGCGCAGAAATATACGGAAAGCTTGAATTCTTCAATCCTGGAGGTTCAATCAAAGACAGAATTGCAGCATTTATAATGGAAAAAATGCTACTTGATGGAACTATTAAACAGGGAGATACAATAGTAGAGCCTACTAGTGGAAATACAGGAATAGGAATTGCAATGGCTGCAGCTGCAAATGGATTAAAGGCTGTTATGGTTATGCCAGATACTATGAGTATAGAAAGACAGAAGATTTTAAAAGCATATGGCGCAGAAATAGTTCTAACTCCAGGAAAACTTGGAATGAATGGAGCTATTGCAAAAGCAGAAGAATTAGTAGAAGCTAGAGGATACAAAATGTTTGATCAGTTCAATAATAAATCTAATCCAGAAGCTCACAAAAACTCCACAGCAATAGAAATCATAAAAGACTTTGAAAACTTAGATGCATTTGTAGCTGGTGTCGGTACTGGAGGCACATTAACAGGAAATGCAAGTGTACTTAAAGAAAACTACAAAGATATTGAAGTAATAGCGGTTGAACCAGATTTATCTCCTGTTATCTCAGGTGGTAAGGCATCTCCTCACAAACTTCAGGGAATAGGTGCAGGGTTTATACCATCAATACTAGATACAGATTTAATAGATAAGATTGAACAAATTTCATCTGAAGAAGCTTATTCAAACGCTATAAAATCAGCATCAGATGTAGGAGTTATGCTTGGAATTTCAGGTGGTGCTGCACTAGCAGCTGCAATCAAAACAGCTGAAAGACTTGGTAAAGGCAAGAAAGTTCTATTTATAGCTCCCGATAATGGAGAAAGATACCTTTCAACAGATTTATACAAATAAGTTTTAAAAATCTGTACAAGTAATTTTTAAAGTGGCAGTTAGAAACATAAATAGAAAGAAATAAAAAATTATGATTAGGTTTTGGAGGATTAGACATGAGCAGTTTTAGAAATATAATAAACACATATAAAGCACAGGACCCAGCGGCGACAAATGCCCTGAGTATTATAATAAATTACCCTGGAATTCACGCGATATTTTTCCACAGAATAGCACATTTTATAAACAATCTGGGGTTAAAATTCTTAGCTAGATTTATATCGCAGGTAGCTAGATTCCTTACTGGTATAGAAATCCACCCTGGTGCAACTATTGGAAAAAGATTATTTATAGACCATGGAAATGGTGTTGTAATAGGTGAAACCGCTGAAATAGGCGACGATGTAGTGATGTTTCATCAGGTAACTCTTGGCGGTACAGGACACGATAAAGGAAAAAGACACCCTACAGTTGGAAATGGCGTTACTATAGCAACTGGTGCAAAAGTACTTGGAAATATAAAAATTGGGGATAACTCTAAAATAGGTGCAAATGCAGTAGTTCTTAAAAATGTGCCAGAAAATGCAACTGTTGTTGGAATACCAGCAAAAATAGTTAAACTAAACGGAGAAAAAGTAAATATGGCACTATAAATCATAGATATTTATTATAAAAAATACTTCAGATGTCATACATATTTACTAAAAATATGTTACATCTGAATTTTTTTTATCAAATTATAATGCTTTATTATTATATATTTTTTTCATTTCACCAAAATTGATAACGATTTCTTATTTACTTTTTCAAGTTTTTAATAAATTTCTCTTTTAAAATTCATAATTTTAATCATTTAAATTTTTAAGTTTTGTAGATAATTTATTCATATTATGTTATAATGTTAAATAATTAATTATTACAATTATATATTTTTTCTATGGATAAAAGATAGGTATTTGATGAATTTGTTTTTACATTTAAAAAAGGAGAAATTGTTATGAACTTATATCATCTTAAATATTTCGTTACTTTAGCCCATCTCGAACACTACACAAAAGCTGCTGAGCAGCTCTCAATCACTCAGCCTAGTCTTAGTCATGCTATAGCTTCACTAGAAAGAGAGATTAATATTCGCCTATTTGAAAAAGAAGGTAGAAATGTAGTGCTCACTAGAGCTGGGAAGAATTTTTTAACAGATATCGAGAAGGCTTTAGCTCTTATTGATGAAAGCATCAACTCAATACACCTTTCAGAAATAGGGGAAGGATGTATAGATATAGCTTTCCATAAAAATATGGCTGCTTCATTTATTCCGGATCTGGCAAGAAAATTTTTAAATGAACATACTGGGAAAAACATCGACTTTAAATTTTACTACGATGCTGAATCTACTGAGGAATTAATCAAGGGGTTATATTCAAAGAATTTTGATTTTATATTCTGTTCTAATAGAATAAATGAAAAAAATATAGAGTATACACCTGTATTTAAACAGAATGCTGTACTTCTAGTTCCAGAGGGACACCCTCTAGCCGATAAAGAATTTGTTTCTATAGACGACACATTAGAATATAATCACATTCTTTATACTAAAAATCATACACTTTCAGAAAAACTATCTTCTTATTTAAACAAGAAAGAATGCCGGGCAAATATATCTTACAAGACTGACGATTTAGGTGTTATAGCTTCTCTAGTAACTGGTGACTTTGGAATTTCAATAGTTCCAGAAAATACTTCATTAAATCTAAAGGGAGTTAAATCTATAGAAATATCAGACTTAGACTGGCAAAATATTGTATATATGGCTTATTTAAAATCTTCTTATGAAATACCACTTATAAATGAATTTAAAAAATTCATTGAAGAACATACAATCAATTTGTAGATATTAATCGGTTTTTTGGTTATTAGTCTATTAATGTTTACAAATAAATAAATAAATTAATTACTATAACATATTTTAAAGGTTCATATTTTTATTTTAAAAAGCTTAAAGTAGGACTCTTGGAATTTATCTGTCGTAACTTAAATCACTAAATAGAGTTCTTAAAAAAAGGGACTGTTGCAATTTATGCAACAGTCCCATATTTTTTATACATTTATTTCGTTGTCCATTTCTTTGTCGTCTTTGTGAGCTTCTAGTACTGGAGCAACTTCATTTTTTAGGAATTCTTCAACCTGCATTGGTGCGCATCCAACGTATTTTTCTGGTTTAAGTATTTCGTTTAATTCTTCAAGAGTAACACCAAACATTTCGTCAGCTGCTATTCTTTCTATTAGGTCGTTTTTCTTACCTTCAACCTTAACCATTCTACCAGCTTCTAAAGAATGTACTCTTATTCTTTCATGTAAGTCCTGTCTATTTCCACCTTTTCTAACAGCATCCATCATTATATTTTCTGTAGCCATAAATGGAAGTTCGCTCATTAATCTCTGTTCTATAACTTTTGGATATACAACTAATCCATCTGCAACGTTGCAGTATAAGCTTAGTATACTGTCTACAGCTAAGAATGCTTCTGGTACACTTATTCTCTTGTTGGCAGAGTCGTCTAATGTTCTTTCAAACCACTGAGTAGCTGTTGTTATAGCTGGGTTTAAAGCATCAACCATAACGTATCTAGCAAGTGCTGCTATTCTTTCACTTCTCATTGGGTTTCTCTTATATGCCATAGCAGAAGAACCTATCTGTTTCTTTTCGAATGGTTCTTCAACTTCTTTTAAGTGCTGAAGAAGTCTTATATCGTTTGAGAATTTTGTAGCTGACTGAGCTATACCAGATAATATATTAAGAACTTTGCTGTCTATTTTTCTAGTGTAAGTCTGTCCAGATACAGCTATTACTTTGTCGTATCCCATTTTTTCAACTATTTTTTTATCAAGCTCTTTTACTTTTTCGTAATCCCCTTCAAATAATTCAAGGAATGAAGCCTGTGTTCCTGTTGTTCCTTTTGATCCAAGAAGTTTTTTATCTGATAAGAAGTGTTCTATTTCTTCTAAATCATATAATAAATCCTGTATCCATAATGTAGCTCTCTTACCTACTGTTGTTGGCTGAGCTGGCTGAAAATGAGTAAATCCAAGTGTTGGAAGACTTTTGTACTCATCAGCAAATTTAGATAATGCTTTTATAGCCATTACTAATTTTGTTCTAACAAGTTCCATACCTTCATACATTAGTATTAAGTCTGTGTTATCTCCAACGTAGCAAGAAGTAGCACCTAAGTGTATTATACCTGCTGCTTTAGGGCACTGCTGTCCGTAAGCGTAAACATGAGACATAACATCGTGTCTAACTTCTTTTTCTCTTGCAACGGCTACATCGTAGTTTATATCGTCCTGATTTGCTTTTAATTCGTCTATCTGTTCCTGAGTTATTTCAAGACCTAGCTCCATTTCTGATTCAGCTAGTGCTATCCATAATTTTCTCCATGTACGGAATTTTTTGTCATTAGAGAAAAGCTGTTTCATCTCTTTACTCGCATAACGTGATGTTAGTGGTGACTGATATATTTCGTTCATATTATCCTCCGATTTTTATTTTAATTTTTATTATACTCTTTTTGTTTATATAATAAGTTCAGATTATATTCCTAATCTGCTCATTACTTCATCATAGGCTTCTTTCACTCCACCTAAATCTCTTCTAAATCTATCTTTATCTAGTTTTTCGTGAGTGTTTATATCCCAAAGTCTGCAAGTGTCAGGAGATATCTCATCTGCTAAGATTATTCTTCCATGGTATCTTCCCATTTCTATTTTGAAGTCTACTAATTCTATGTCAGCCTGTTTGAAATACTCTATTAAGAAATCATTTATTTTCATTGTCATATCTTTTATAGCGTCTAGTTCTTCCTTAGTAGCTGCACCTATTGCCATTATCTGGCTGTCGTTTATCATTGGATCTCCAAGTGCATCGTCTTTTAAGCAGAATTCTAATGTAGGATTTTTTAGTACAGTTCCTTCTTCTACACCAAATCTCTTAGAAAAGCTACCCGCAGCTATGTTTCTAACTATTATTTCAAGTGGTACTATTTCCACCTTTTTAACTATTGTTTCTCTATCTGAAATTTCTTCAACTAAATGAGTTTCTACTCCCTTTTCTTCTTCTAGTTTTTTAAATATAAAGTTGGCCATTCTGTTGTTTATAACACCTTTTCCGTCTATCTGTCCTTTTTTAAGTCCATTGAATGCAGTTGCATCGTCTTTGTATGATATTAATAAGCAATCATCATTCCCTTCTATTTCATAGACTCTTTTGGCTTTACCTTCATATAACATTTTTCCTTTTTTCATCTTAGTTTCCTCCCCTTAAAGTATACATTTCACAATATTCTATAAGTTCAAATTCTAAACTGCACATATATTAAGTTTTCTATTATATATGTGCAGTTTTCATCATCACTTACAATTTTATACATATATTGAATTTATATCAACTAGTCTGGTATTTTCTTCTGAGTAGTGACTTAATAAACTTTCTGCAAGTGCATTTGCTGTGTCTATTGAAGTTAGACAAGGAACAGCGTAATCTATTGCTTTTCTTCTGATTTTAACACTGTCTCTTGTAGGTATTCTACCCTTAGAAGATGTTGAAATTACATATTTTACTACTCCACTTTCTATTAGCTTACTTGTGTTGTTTACTCTGTCTTCGTGAATTTTATTTACTACTGTAACATCCATTCCTTCTTCTTCAAGAACTTTGGCAGTTCCTTCTGTAGCGTATAATTTAAATCCTAGTCTTTCAAATTTTTCAGCTACTTCTGCTATTTCTGGTTTATCTCCATCTTTTACAGATATAAATACTCCACCGTCTTTTTCCATATGGTATCCAGCAGCTGCTAGTCCTTTAAATACTGCTTCTTTTAGATTTCTACCTATACCTAAAACTTCTCCAGTAGATTTCATTTCTGGTCCTAAGTGTACATCTAGGTCTATTAATTTTTCGAATGAGAATACTGGTACTTTGGCTGCAAAGTATTTCTGTCCTTTAAATAGCCCTGTTCCAAATCCCATATCTTTTATTTTTTCGCCAAGCATTGCTCTAACTGCAAGCTCAACCATTGGAACACCAGTTATTTTACTTAGGTAAGGTATTGTACGAGAAGATCTTGGATTTACTTCTATTACATATATTTTTCCTTCGTATATAACGTACTGTATATTTACAAGTCCCTTAGTTTTTAAAGAAACTGCAAGCTGTTTTGAGTATTCGACTATTTTTTCTTTTAGTTTTTCACTTATATTCCATGAAGGACAAACTGCTATAGAGTCACCTGAGTGTACTCCTGCTCTTTCTATATGTTCCATTATTCCCGGAATTAATATATCCTCTCCATCACATATAGCATCAACTTCTACTTCTACACCCATCATATATTTATCTATTAGTATTGGGTTGTCCTTTTTGTTTGATTTTAGTATTATTTTCATGTATTCTTTGATATCTTCATCGCCGAATGCAATTATCATATTCTGTCCACCTAATACGTAAGATGGTCTCATAAGTACTGGGTATCCAAGTTCATTTGCAGCTTTTAAGGCTTCATCTTCTGTAAGAACTGTATGTCCCTGTGGTCTTTTTATGTGTAGAGATTCAAGAAGTTCATCAAATCTTTCTCTATCCTCTGCCATATCTATGCTTTCTGCACTAGATCCTAATACATTTATTCCCTGACTTTCTAGGAACTTAGTTAGGTTTATAGCTGTCTGACCACCAAATGCAACTACTACTCCATAAGGTTTTTCTGTATTCATTACGTTCATTACATCTTCTGGAGTAAGTGGTTCAAAGTATAGTCTATCCGCTGTATCAAAGTCTGTAGATACAGTTTCTGGGTTGTTGTTTATTATAACAACATCAAATCCTGCTTTTTTAAGTGCCCATACACAGTGAACTGCAGAGTAGTCGAATTCTATCCCCTGTCCTATTCTTATCGGTCCTGAACCAAGAACTACTACAGTTTTTCTATCTCTTATTCCTTTTCTTTCTATAAACTCATCCGCTTCATTTACTTCATCACAGCAACTATAGAAGTATGGAGTTTCTGCTTTAAATTCTCCTGCACAAGTATCGACCATTTTAAATGACGCTGGAGCTGAGTAATTTACTTTTTCTCCACTTATTCTTTCTATTGTAGAGTTTAAGAATCCGTATCTTTTTGCAACGTTATAAGTAGCTTCTGATACATTTCCTTTAGATAGTTCTTTTTCTACTTCTGCTATGTTTTTCATTTTATATAAGAACCAGTTATCTACTTTTGTTATTTCATGTATTTCTTCACAAGATATTCCTCTTTTTAATGCTTCATATATTACGAATACTCTTTCATCGTTGCATACATGAAGAGCTTCTTTTACCTGTTCATCTGAATACGCAGCAACTTTTGGAAGAGTACAGCAATCTGTTTTGTTTTCAGATCCTCTAACAGCTTTCATAAGTGCAGTTTCAAAGTTCTGTCCTATAGCCATTACCTCACCTGTAGCCTTCATCTGAGTACCAAGTTCTCTCTTAGCATACACAAACTTGTCAAATGGCCATTTAGGGAATTTAACAACAACATAGTCAAGAGCTGGCTCGAAGCATGCGTAAGTCTGTTTAGTTATTTCATTTTTTATTTCATCTAATCTATATCCAAGTGCTATTTTTGCAGCAACTTTTGCTATTGGGTATCCTGTAGCTTTTGAAGCTAGAGCTGAAGATCTTGAAACCCTTGGGTTTACTTCTATTACAGCGTATTCGTCGCTATTTGGATTAAGTGCGAACTGACAGTTACATCCACCTTCAACACCCATAGCATCAACTATTTTTATAGCTGCTGTTCTAAGCATCTGGTATTCTTTATCTGCAAGTGTAACCGCTGGAGCTATTACTATACTGTCTCCTGTATGTACTCCAACTGGGTCAAAGTTTTCCATTGAACATACAGTTATAGCATTTCCTGCTCCATCTCTTACAACTTCAAACTCTATTTCTTTCCATCCAGATATACATTTTTCAACTAATATCTGTGTTATTGGAGATAATCTAAGTCCATTTTCTGCAATCTTTTTAAATTCTTCCTCGTCGTTTGCGATTCCACCACCGCTTCCTCCAAGAGTAAACGCTGGTCTAACTATTACTGGGTAACCTATTTTTCCTGCGAATTCTACAGCAGAATCTAGGTCTTCAACTATTTCTGAAGGTATTACAGGCTGTCCTATTTCAAGCATTGTATCTTTGAACATCTGTCTATCTTCAGCTTTATCTATTGTTTCTGGATCTGCTCCAAGAAGCTTAACACCCATTTTTTCTAGGTATCCTTCCTTAGCTAACTGCATTGAAAGAGTTAGAGCTGTCTGCCCACCTAATGTAGAAAGTATACTGTCTGGTCTTTCTTTTTCTATTATTCTTTTTAATGTAGTAACTGTTAATGGCTCTATATATATTTTGTCAGCCATTGCGTTGTCAGTCATTATAGTCGCTGGATTTGAGTTAACTAGTATAACTTCCTTTCCATCTTCTTTTAAAGCCTGACAAGCCTGTGTTCCAGAATAATCAAATTCCGCTGCCTGTCCTATTACTATAGGCCCTGAACCTATTAAAAGTACTTTCTGTATGTCGTTATTTTTAGGCATTATATCTCAACTCCTTCCATTAAACTTATAAATCTATCAAATAAATATGCTGTATCCTGTGGTCCACCGCAAGCTTCTGGATGGAACTGTACTGAGAATACTGGCATATCTGTGTATTTTATTCCTTCGCAAGTACCGTCATTTACATTTGTAAATAATAATTCTGCATTTTTAGGTAATTCATCATTGTCAACTGCATATCCATGATTCTGGCTTGATACGTATATTCTTCCTGTTGAAAGGTCTTTAACAGGCTGATTTCCACCTCTGTGTCCATATTTTAATTTAATAGTAGTTCCTCCCTGAGAAAGAGCTAATAACTGATGACCTAAACAAATTCCAAATGTAGGTATATTTGCCTTGCATAGTTCTTTTAATTCTTCTATTATTTTTACATTGTCCTTTGGATCTCCAGGTCCATTAGATAGCATTATTCCGTCTGGATTTAATGCTTTTATTTCCTCAGCTGTTGTAGATGCAGGCACTGTTGTTACATTGCATCCTCTTTTTAATAATTCTCTTCTTATATTTTTCTTGGCACCGAAGTCCCATAATACTACGTTATACTTAGCATCTTCCACTTTATCAGTAAATGACTCTTCACAAGTAACTGCTTCAACCATATCAAAGTATTCTACATCTATTTTTTCAGTCTCTTTAACTGGTTCAGAA
Organism: Peptoclostridium sp. AF21-18; assembly: GCF_003478825.1. Classification (NCBI taxonomy): domain Bacteria; kingdom Bacillati; phylum Bacillota; class Clostridia; order Peptostreptococcales; family Peptoclostridiaceae; genus Peptoclostridium; species Peptoclostridium sp. AF21-18. The sequence continues at coordinate 44,770 of NZ_QUGE01000011.1, read as the reverse complement.
GTTATTTTTGCCTTCATAGTACCATGTTCTCTAAGTACTCTTGTAAGTTCTCTTGTATCTATACCGTATACTCCTGGTATATCGTTCTTTTTAAGGTATTCATCAAGTGTACCCTCACATCTGTAGTTAGAAGGATGTTCACAGTACTCTCTAACTATATAAGCTTTTACAAAAGAGCCGCTACTTTCGGCATCTTCTTCTATTATTCCGTAGTTTCCTATAAGTGGGAATGTCTGAACAACTATCTGCCCACAGTAACTTGGGTCTGTAAGTGTTTCAAAATATCCTGTCATTCCAGTAGTAAATACTATTTCGCCAGTTATTTCCTTTTCCCGTCCAAAAGATTTTCCTTCAAAAATCTTTCCATTTTCAAGAATTAAGTTGATTTTCTTTTCCAAAGTTAGTGCCTCCTTTTTTCTATTCAAACTGTGATTTGCTGTAGTTTTCTATTATAAGAGGGTAATTTCCATCGAAGCATCCTGTACAGAAATCTCTGCAACATTTTCCACATGCTTTCTTTAACCCCTCTATGCTTATAAATCCTAGTGAATCAGCGCCTATGCTTTTTCTGATTTCTTCTAATTCCATTTTATTTGCTATTAGATTTTCTTCGCTATCTATATCTGTTCCAAAGTTACAAGTGTGTTTGAACATCGGTGAAGATACAAGCATATGCACCTCTTTAGCACCTGCCCGTCTTACATTTTTGATTATCTTAGCACTTGTAGTTCCTCTTACTATAGAGTCGTCTATAAGTATTACTCTCTTATCTTTTAAATTACTTGCAAGAGGATTTAATTTTAGTTTAACCGCTTTTTCTCTCTGCTCTTGTGTTGGGAATATGAAGCTTCTTCCAATGTATCTATTCTTTACAAATCCAAATTCAAAAGGCATATTGCTTTCTTTTGCATATCCAATGGCTGCCTCTATTCCACTATCTGGCACACCACATACGACATCTGCGTCTATTTTGAATTCTTTTGCAAGTTCTCTTCCCATGTTTATTCTTGCATCGTATACATTTAATCCATCTATGTTTGAGTCTGTTCTGGCAAAGTATACATACTCAAATATACAAGAGCCCTTTTTTTCTCTATTTAATATCATTTTGCTATCTATAGAAAGGTCTTCGTTTATTACGACCATTTCTCCTGGTTCAATATCTCTAATTAATTCATAGTTTATACTATCAAATGCACAGCTTTCAGATGCTACAGCTATACCACTTTCACCTTTACCTATACAAAGAGGTCTAAATCCCCATCCATCTCTTATCGCTACTAGTTTGTTTTGAGATGTCATTATAACAAGTGAAAATGCACCTTCTAGTTTTTCAACTGCTTTTTCAATAGCTTTTAATTCATCTTTTTCTGTAAGCATTTCAAATGCGATTAATTTCGCTATAGATTCACTATCATTAGTAGATCTAAATATACAACCTTCTTTTTCAAGACCTTTTCTTATTTCCATTGAGTTTACAATATTCCCATTGTGAGCAACTGCAACCCTTCCCCTTAAATACTCCGCTAGTATTGGCTGAGTATTGGCCTTTGAGTTAGAGCCTGTTGTAGAGTATCTAACGTGTCCTATAGATACTTCAGCATCTCCTAAGTCGCTTATATCCTTTGGTGAGAATACCTCGCTTACTAATCCCTTATTTTTAAATAAATTTATTTTTTCTCCAACTAACGATGCTATTCCTGCACCTTCCTGACCTCTGTGCTGAAGTGCCATAAGTGCAGAATGAGTCATACTAGCTGAATCATTTTCTTTGGTTCTTATCCCAAAAACTCCACATTCTTCTCTTAACTTTTCTTCCATTCTTCTATTCCTCTTTTTTGATATAGTTTTTATTTACTTTATAGTTTTTCTTTTAAATAGGGATATGCCCTGTAAAAATTTACAAAACATATCCCATTATTCTCAAATTGTCTGCAACGATGCAAAAATACTAGTCTGGTACTACTATGTATTCTTCTCTTTCAGCTCCAACTGAAACGTATTTTATCTTGCACCCAACAGCTTTTTCTATATATTTTATGTATTCTCTAGCTGCTTCTGGTAACTCTTCTAATTTTCTGCAACCAGATATATCTTTATGCCATCCATCTACATATTCATAAACTGGTTTAGCATTTTCTAATTTTTCCCCTATTGGGAATACATCTAATTCTTTTCCTTCAAAAGTATATCCTACACATACTGGTATTTTATCCATGTATGAAAGAACGTCCAATTTAGTAAGAGCTATTTCATCTGCTCCCTGCATTCTAACACCGTATTTAGATGCAAGAACATCAAATCCACCAACTCTTCTTGGTCTACCTGTAGCTGCACCATATTCGTTACCAGCTTTTCTTAAATGTTCTGCTTCTTCTCCAAATAATTCAGCTGTGAAAGGTCCTTCACCAACACAAGTAGAGTAAGCTTTCATTATACCTACAGTAAGGTCTAATTTTCTATTTGGCACACCAGCCCCTATTGGTGCATAAGAAGCTATAGTTGATGATGAAGATGTAAATGGATATATACCAAAGTCTATATCTCTTAAAGCACCTAACTGTGCTTCAAACATTACATTTTTACCATTTGCAGCTGCATTATCTATGAAAAGACCTGTATCACATATATAATCTTTTAATTCATATCCGTACTCTTTTATCCATGCAAACATTTCTTCTGCATCTAATTTTTCAGATTCGTAACCTTTTTCTATCATAAGGTTTTTCCATTCAACTATATTTGCTATTTTAGCTTTTAAGCTTTCTTCACTATCAAGAAGATCTCCCATTCTTATACCTTTTTTCATGTATTTATCTCCGTATACTGGAGCTATACCTCTTCTTGTTGAACCGTACTTAGCGTCTTTTAATCTTTCTTCTTCTAAGCAGTCCTGCTGAACGTGATATGGCATACATATTATAGCTCTATCACTTATTTTTAAGTTTGCTGGAGTTATTTTTATTCCAGCTTCTCTTAATCTTCCCATTTCTCCATGAAGATGTTTTAAATCTATTACTACACCGTTCCCCATAACATTTACAACATCTTCTCTTAATATTCCTGATGGAAGTAGATTAAGAACGAATTTTCCTTTTTCATTTATTACTGTATGTCCCGCATTGTTTCCACCCTGGTATCTTACAACAACATCGTAATCTTCTGAAAGAAGGTCTACCATTCTTCCTTTTCCTTCGTCTCCCCAGTTTATTCCTGTTATAGCTGTTAACATATATTACCTATCCTTTCTACCGCCCTACTGCGATAATGACAATATTTAAAGTACTCAATAGTACTTTACTACCCATTTTTTTCTTAGTTCAAAATGTGGTTTAGATGAACTTTCTATTTTTCGCCCCAAAAAAGGTGTTTACCAAAAGAAGGGTATAGAAATTCCCAAATGAATTTAAAAAATTACCCTTTTCCCCTGATAAACACCCTCATGTTCAAATCTAGGTTATTATATCATTCTATCAAGTAATATGTCAACCAAGGAAAACGTTACACAAAAATATTTTTGAAATTTTATCATAAATATTCGTTATATAACGAAATATATTTAATATTTTTGTGAAATAAAACGCATTTATTTCTTTTGAGGCACAAAAAAACTACAAGGTATATAATAACCTTGCAGTCAATTCCATTTTATTAACTAACTATAGAATTTTGAAGCTCCTGAAAGCCGTCTTCTTCCAACTATTTTAACTATACTATCTAGTTTCTGTATTTCAATTCTTTTAAATGCTACTAAAAGTATAAATTTAAAATCATCAAAATCCTGACCTATACTGTATATTTCAAAATGACATCTTACATCGTCAAATCCATATTTTTCCTGTAAATCCTCTTCAAATTCGTCTGTAAAACCTTTTATATAATCTCTTATATCTTCAAAGAACATATCAAAATATCCTTCTTCTAACCCTTCTGTAAGAGAACTCACTATTGGATCTAAATCATATTTATTAGATAAGAATAAATCTTTAGCCAGCTGACAATCAAATACTAATATATCTTTTTCTTTTATAGTGTCTGATATGTCCTGACATTTTTCTATATCCTCGCTCATCAAAAGTAAATCTTTTATATCTCTACTCTTGACCTGTATTTTTCCATTGTCATTCATTAGCTTTAAAGAAACCATTTTTTCTACCCCCTTTATTTTAGTCTATTGGAGATGAATTCATCAATCTCTTTCCAATTTCTTACCCTAGTTATATTATCACATTCTACATCTTTATTGTAGTTTGTGTCAATCAAAAGAACATCAATTCCATTTTTTGCTATATCCATAGCATTGTTTGGATCGTCTTCAATAAAAATATCGCATCCCAATTCAAGTGCTTTTCCACTTTTCTTGACTGGCCCCAATAAATATATATTGTTTGCATTTATACCGTACTTATCAAACCATTTTTCAGTGATTTCTTTTAAGCACTCTCTTCTCGCAGTTACAAAATATACATTTATATCCTCAGAATTCTCAAGTTTTTTAATTACTTCTACTGCAAATTCTGCTGGTTCTGCAGCTTCATATGTATAGCTGTAATTATTGTCAAAGTTTATATAAAAATCTCCTTCAACAGTTCCATAAAGCTGCTCCCAATCAAGTGTAGTATACTGCTCTTTTGTTATGTTTTTTCCAAAAATTTCATTTAAAAACGGTATAAATCCATAAGGATCCGTTACCGTTCCATCTATATCTATACCTATATTTATACCCATTTTAAATCTAATTCACTCTTTCCATCTATTTACTTAATCCATTACTTTTACTGGCATAAAATCAATATAATCAGCAGATACTAGATTGTATTCTATACCATTTCTAATACCTTTAAGCCCTGTCTTAAAAGACTCTTCTCCATGAAGATGTCCGTAATAGACTCTCTCCACTCCATATTTCTCGTATAAATCTGTAAAAACAGAATTATCCAAAGAGTCGTTAGTCGGCGGATAATGTGTAATTACTATTATTTTTTCATATCCAGCCTTTTTAGCCTCTTTAAGCGAAATTTCTATTCTTATCGCTTCTCTATCGTAAATTTTCTTATCATCTTCAGTAAATTTAAACTCATTTGGACAAATCCAACCTCTTCCGCCACAGATTGCATAGTCTTTATATGTAAAAAATCCAGTCTGAATAAACTTCATATCGTCGTACATTTTATTCAACTTGGTAGCTGTAGTCCACCAATAATCATGATTCCCCTTAATAAAGAACTTCTGTCCTGGAAGATTATGTATCATATCAAAGTCAGACTGTGCATCTTTCATCTTAGTCCCCCACGATACATCGCCCAACACCAAAACAACATCATCTTCTTTAACTGTAGATTCCCAATTATTTTTTATCTTTTCATCGTGGTTTTGCCACTTCTCTCCAAAAATATCCATTGGTTTATCTACAGAGGAAGATAAATGTAAATCTCCTATTGCATATAAACTCATATTATTTATTCCTTCATTTTATGATTTTTTATTTCTTCTATTTTGCGACCTATTTCGTCTTTAAGCTGTAGTATTTCTTTTACGTCTTCCATAGAATTCTGTATCATATCGAGATTTCTCTGATACTGTATTGCATTGTTTGTGTATCCTAGTTCTCTAACTTCTTGAATTCTATCAAGTACGTCCTTAACCGCTAATTCTCTCATCCGATACATAGACTGAGCATTCATTATATCCTCTCTTATCTCTCCCATTTCTTGGTCTAATAAGAAGGCTGCATCTGCTGCTCTTCTAAGTCTTACCGCCAATGTATCTGGTATATAATGTTCGTATTTATATTTTAGAGAATGTTCTATAGTAGCCCAGAAGTTCATTGCAAGTGTTCTTATCTGTATCTCACATGTTACCTCTTTTGATCCGTCTACAGTGTTTATAGGATAGCTTATAATAACATGGTAGCTTCTATAACCACTTTCTTTGTAGTTTTTTATGTAGTCCTTTTCATTTATAATTGTCATATCAGTTCTGTTTTTTATAAGTTCTACTATTGTATAGATATCCTCAACAAACTGACACATTATTCTTATACCAGCTATATCTTCTATTTCAGCTTCTATATCTTTAGCATTTAATTTTTTAGCTTTTGCAACTATAGACGCTATTTTTTTAGTTCTACCTGTTACAAATTCTATTGGAGAATAGTCTCCTCTTTCTAAAAATTCTTTTCTTATATTTTTGAATTTTACCTTTAGTTCTTCTACTGCATTGTTGTAGGGAGCTAGTATGGCTTTCCAATCTTCATACTGCATAATTATCCCTCCTCTTTTATTCTTTTTTAACTTTTGAAATTTTCCATTGTCTATTTTAACATATTTTAGGATAATTTTTTCTAAAATCTAATTTTCTTTTAAAAAATATAATAATTCTCCATCCTCTATTTTGTAATCTATTTCGCCGTTGTCTAATAAGTATGCAACTAGAGATACAAGTGCTGATTTGAAGAAGTGATATTCCTTGTAATTACACTTTAAGTCGTTATCTACTATTATATGTTTTAAAAGTTTGTCATATCCCAACTCTTCTTTAGATAGAATTTCTTTTACTTGATTTATATACTTTATAACAGCCGCTCTATTTTTTTCTATAAGAGCTTTAGACTCTTCTCTCGTTATAATTTCTCTAGAGTGTCCTAATACTATCTTGTCGTATTCCATTTTTTCAAGTTTATCTAATGATTTTAACTGTTTTGTAACGTCAAATGTAAATAGAAAGTCAAATTTATCTAGCATTTCCTCTCCAACAAGTAAATCCCCTATGAAAAATACTCCATCTGGTGTTAAAAATCCCATACTTCCCTCAGTATGACCTTTTAAGTCAACTACTCTTATCTCGTTTTCACTAAGAGTTCTTTCATCATCCTCTATACACTCACCTGTATTTAGGTCAAATATTCCCTCTGTTATTACCTTATCTACAGTAGTTATATCTCTTTCCTTCATCTTAGATGCGTTAATCATTATCTCACAGCTATTTCCACCTACTATATATGTAGGGAAAAGTATTGGATTTTCTATGTAAAGACTTCCATAAGCTGATGATACGTTGATTACAGATGGTTTTTGCTCTTTAATTTGCCCACATCCACCATAATGGTCATCATGCTCATGTGTGTTTAATATATATTTCAATTCAAAACCTGCATCCTCTATCTTTTTTAGTATCCTTTTAGGTCTAGCACCAGCAAGACCTGGATCTATTATTACAGCATTATTTCCGTATGTATACACACCAGTATTCGTTCCACCTTTTATAAAGTATGTGTTTTTTGCTATATTTTTCATTTCTACCACTCTTCTTTGTTATCTTAATTTTAGTATCTAAACTAATACTATTTTTTCCCTACAGCTACTATCTTTTTAATTCTTTTTAAGACCTTTTCTCCTTTATCAAAGTCCTGAGAAATTTTTATCTTCATATTATATGACGTATCTGTAAAGAATAATGAGTCTATAAAGTACTCCACTATTCCTCTATCTCTAAAGTCTATGTCTATCATTCCTTTTGAATATATCTGAGAATCCAATATCATTATCTGGTCTAGGTATGAAAGTCTTTCCTCTTTAGATAGTCTTTCTCCACTATCTGGGATGAATTTCTCACAGTACTCTATCCTATACTCGACTACATCTTCATTTATTTCAAATCCGTATCTAGCTTTCATAAGATCTCTGTAATCTCTATTCTTTTCTTTTATAGAGTCTAGGTTTAAATTGTAGTCGCTTTTGTACCAGTGACCAAATATTCTACAGTTTAATGGTCTAACCTCATATATTGCACATCTTTTGTTTTCATCAAGAAAAGGACATGGTTTCTTTTCTTTATATTCCATGAAATAGTAGTCCAAAACCTTGTCGATGTATTTGTTATATATTTCAGGCCTTTCTTTTAGATATTTGTATATATTTAAAAACTCAGTTAAGTTTATTCCAACGGATTCCATGCAGCATTTTGCACAACCTTCACATTTTCCTGAAGGTACTGTATCGTATATTTTATTTAATTTTTCAAGTATGCCGTTTTTTTCGGCATAAGCTATAGATTTTTCTATTTCATCTCTTTTTATACTAGCCATCTCAATACCCCTTTGTAATGTTTGATTCTTTTATTTTAACATATATTAGCCTAATTTACATATATTCCATCAATTATGCATATTTCAATTTATATTGCTTGATTAGGAGCTTTTTCGTATAATTATATTATTAATGATAAAAATTTTTATAAATTTAGAAATACTGATAGGAGGACATTATGAACAGATATACAAAATATATAAATATGATGGGAAGTTATTATACTAAAGACTTCGAAAAGGAAAAGAAAAATATCGTTAAAGTAAGAGAAGTTAAGGAAGAAACTGTTAGAAAATTCTTCTTACAGGGAGATTGTGAAGTTTTAGTAGTGTTTGAAGATACTGGAAAAGAAATACTAATAGATGACTTCTCTCCAGAAGAAGAAATTAAAAAATACCTAGGACCTAAATTCCTTAAAAAGAGATAGGTGATTCGATGATTTATAATATCGGAAATTTAAAGCTTGATTCTGATTTTGAGTTTAGAGTTATTAGAGAGTCTGAAGAGGATATTGATATTTTTGTGGATATAAACTACAGAAGTGTAGATATAGATGCCTCTGACAGCAGAATGTTTAGCTCTCGTATCCAGTTTCCATTTGTTAGGGCGATTATCTTGAGAATAGATAAGGAAGGATATGATATGACAGTGCATATGCTTAGAGATATAGATTTACTGTCTGCATTTGCTAATTTTGAGATAGATTTTTCTCATTCTACAATCTCGATAAAAAATGAATATGAAAAAGTATCTTTTAACAGAATATTTGATCCACTATAAAAAAAATTCCCTAGCCAATGATATATTTATTTTATTGACTAGGGTTATTATTTTTTATTTATTTTTTATTTAAGTTTTTCCTTTTGTTTATAGTAATAAACATTATAAAGGCAACAAGAAATAATATTACTGTATTTAAAATACCTTCATCACCAGTTCTTACCTTTTTTTCTTTACCACCATCTTCATTGTTTGGTGTATTTTCATTTTTATCTGGTGGATTTTCCTCATCTTTGTCAGGTGGATTCTCCTCTTTATCCGGTGGATTTTCCTCATCATTATCAGGTGGGTTCTCAGTCTTATCCGGAGTATGATCCTCATCTATACCATATTTAGGCTCTACAACTATAGTATTTCCGTCTTCAAAGTGAGATGGAGATTTTACTAAAAAAGGATTTGAGCTGTATATCATATTTCCAATTTTTACACTACCTTCTTGAGCTATTACATATACACCATCACCTAATCCAGAAAAGACAGCTTTCCCATTTGAATCAGTTATTTCTAATCTTCCTTTTATATTGTTATCTTTAGCATATTTATGTAATATGTTAGCAGCTTCCATTTCATCTTTTGCAACACTGCTGTTTATGTCTACCCAAACCTTTTTAAAATCATCTGTTAAAACATATTTATCTCCATTGTATTCTCCAACTTTATATAAATAAAATTCAGCACCCGATATTGCTATTTTATTATTATTTTCATTATAAGAATGACTATTGATTACAACAGTTTTACTACCTGATGCGTAAGAAATTCTTTCAAATATAGGCGATGAAATTACCAATATTGAAACAATAAACATAACTATTCTTTTTATAAATTTATTTTTTCCCATTTTCATCCACCTTTCTCTTTTGTCTTTTTTTATAAATATACATAAATATTATTATAGCTAGTATTCCTAAAGCTAATATAGCTAATTCAAATAATATATTCATTTTACCTTTTAATTTATCTTTTTGATAATCTTCTTCAGAATAAGGTATTCTTTCTCCTCTTATAAGTAATCTATGTGAATTGACACCATATGGAGTACAAGTAACCAATGTGCAATAATCCATATCCTTAACTATACCTAGTGCTGATGTTTCTGTTGGAAGTACTGTTATAATTTGATCTACTTGATATGCTATTTTATTTCCAAGTATTTTTAAATAGAATCTATCTCCTTCTTCAATCTGGTCTAATTCTGTAAATAGCTTTTTATTTGGCAAACCTCTATGACCAGTTAGTACCGAGTGGGTGCTATTTCCACCTACTGGAAGTGATGTCCCATATAGATGGCCTATACCAGCCTGAAGGACAACCTCCTTAGTTCCATGATAGATAGGGGCTTCCATATTTATTTTTGGAATGTCTATAGTTCCCATCATACCACTACCATTTACATCAAGCTGCTTTTCATAAATTTCATCAGTTTCTTTTGGTGTAGAGAATGGATCTGTTATCTCTTCATCTGTTATTAATCCATAGTTGTATATTATAGCATTATTGAATTTCTTTTTCATTTCTACTTCGTTAGTATCTATAGATTTATTGTAAGTATCTATAACTTTTGAGCTTCTTTTTACATATAGGTAGTTACTTATCGACGGATACGCTATTATAAGTATCCCAGCTATAAGTATTATCATTGTTATTATGTCTGCAATAAGTTGTTTTTTATTTTTCTTTTTTTTAGGTTTTTGCTTTTTCATTTTTTCTCCTTTAATTTCAATATTTAGAACAGTTAATCTGGTAGGTTAATTCCTCTAAGTATTGAAATTATAACCACAAGGGGATTTTATTCCCCTTGTGATTTTTTATTTGTTTTGTTTTTTAGTTTTCCTGTTTTCTTCTCATAAATCTTATCATTGCTACTGCTACTAATAGAGCACCTACTGCAGTTAGTAGTAATGTTCCTGTACCACCTGTTTCTGGTAAGTGTGCACCTGATGTATTGACGATTGTAACTATGTTATCTGATACATTTATACCGTCTTTCCGATCAGTAGATATTGTATATGTGCCATCATTATTATTTGTTACAGTTATTTTTATATCTTTTTCAAGTTTGTTATATCCATCTGGAGCTTTTGTTTCTCTTAACCAATATGTTCCAGCTTTTAAACCGTTTATAACAAGGTTGTATCCGCCTTCTTTACCAAACTGAATACCAGTTATTTTTGTAGTTATCATTTTTGTATTTCCTGGTTCCTCAGATTGATTTGAATTTATTTTATATACACCGTTATTTCCAGTAACTTTTATAGCTGCACCTTCTATTGCATCACCATTACTATTAGAATGATATATTTCGAATTCTGCTCCGGCAAGAGGACTTTTCCCATCTGTTTTATTTATATGAACTGGGAATGTTGGAGTTTTTGCTTGCTCTGGTTTATTAACTACTGTACTATCAGTATTTTTCCCATATTCAAGTGTTGCACTATTGCTTGTTTCTATTACAGCATTTGTATTTACTTTAGCTTTATATCTTATTGTTAATGTTTTTCCTATATCACCTTGATGGTCTTTTATATACTGAGCTAAGTCTATAGCCATAGTTCTTCCTGTAACAGATGCTGTTATTCCAGTTGTATCCTGATTATCTAATTTTGTTTCTATTACAAGACTCTGTGTATTTTTAGGAGTATCTTCACTATCAAAATCAACGAAATCTAGCCCCTCAGAAAGTATATCGGTAATTTTATATACCATTGTTTCTGATAGTTTTTTAGGTATTTTTGTAGTTATTGTATATGTTACTATTTCACCGATTTCTACATCATTTTTATCAGCTGATTTTGTTATACCTGGGGCTTCAGCTTTTAATTTCACATTATTTGTTCCTTGTACAACAGTAAAAAGATTAGCTTGAACTTCTCTTGCATTATCTAATACTATTAAATAATAACCTACTGGTAAATCGTTTATTGTTACTGAATTAATTATCTTATTCTTTTGAGCAACTATTTCACCTGTACTATCTGGATTACCAGTATAATTAGTTTCAAAATCATTTGCAAATTTCTGCACATTAGGAGTATTATCCTGACCTAAAGCAGATATCTTACCTATAATTTCATTATCCTGCATTGTTCCATTTCCTAGAACATCTTTTATAGTCTGTTTATACTTTTCATTTAAAGAATATGAATACTTCTTTGCACTCGTATCGTAAGATTCAAGATTAAGTAACTTATACAGTTTAACTGTATGCTTATTATTTTCTGCTAGTTTGTTATCATTAGCTAGTGTAACTGTTAGGCTTCCAGTCCCTCCTACTTCAGCAAAACTTGCAGTAGCCATAGATAATACCATTACCATAGAAATCATCATGGCTAGAAATTTTTTGAGTTTTTTCATAAATAATCACCTCTAATAATTTTATTTTTTATTTTTACCCTCTCCCTTTTAGAGAGAGGGATTTTTACTAAGATTGTTTTGATTTATATTTTCTTCTATATGTTTCAATGGCAATCACTATCAATCCAATACCTATTATGTAAAGCATTGCATAACCTAATCCACCAGTTTCTGGAAGGATGTACTTCCATTTTTGAGAATTTGTCACGACAATATGGTATACATCATCCTTATCATTTTCTACTGTTACCTTATCATCTATATTTACTTTATAATCCGGAATTTCTTCCTCTTTAATCTTGTAAGTGTAGTATATTTTTTTCTTTGTTCCTGGGTCTACAAAGTACGCTGGAAGGTTCTTTATGTATAGCTTCCATGTATTTTCGTCTTGCATCTGCTCTTTAGTAAGAGTTACTTGATATTTAGCATTTTCATCCCAAACTTCTTGTTGATTGTCATCTTTGTAAGTTCCCCAAATCCAAAATGTTATTTGATCAGGTCTTTGTTCTGGTTTCCAATCTTTCCAAATTTTTTCAAGATTTATAACTACTGTTTCAGAGCAGGGGTCTTGCATATCCCCAGGTTCCATCTCTTGGTCTGGAGGTAATGGGTATGTAGGTTCATCGCCCATAAGTACTGCTTTAGAACCTTGATCTCTATACACCATAAGTGCATTTTCTATAGTTGGTTTGCTGTCATCAACAGCCTTAGCATCTTTAAGTTCATCAAGTTTCTTTACCTCATCAAAGTGTTTAATATCGTAAACATTGTTCCAACTTCCATCAATCCTAGAACCTAAATGTATAGTTCCACCAGCTTTATTTTCTATTTCACTATATATAGCATCTAGTTTTCTATATATACTATATAAGTTTCCTTCTGCTTCTATATTTTTAAGGTTGTTAAAATGATAGTTACTTTTTAATGATGATGAACCTGTAAATATTCCTGTTGCACCATCTGGAGAAACAGTTTCCACTTCGCTCTCAGCTGGACCTTTTATAGCATCTGCATATACCATTTTATTTTTTCTTAAAAGACCTTCATTGTTGAATCCGACAAATCCACCAACATATCCTTTATCTGTTATAGCTGCTTCTGTATTTCCTGAGCCACTACCAAATACATCATATCCTTTTGCTATACCAGTTACTGTTGAATCAGATATTCTTGTTCTATTAGCTTTGATAAGATTTATAGATAACTCATCAATATCATCTTTATCAGTATTTACATTACCATATTTGTCGCAACTAAGAGCTATCTTACTATCTCCTATCTCAACTATTACAACATCAAATTCTTTATCAGCTTGTTTGTTTACAGATATTCTTACAATAATTCCAAGCAGATTTACTTCTACAACATCTGTTCCTGATACTAGAGATACTTTTACTAAACCTAAGTCTACTTTTATACCACCTTTTATAAGCTCTGCAAGAGTATTATTATATATAGCCTTTACAACAATTCCAATAACTTGTAATAATGCTTTTACTATTGGCGAATCTGCAGCTACACTAGCTAAATATGCAAATGATGTTTCACCAGCAAATCCACCAGCTGTTTCTCCACTTGCCACCTGCATAAGGTTTGTACTTGAACATCTATCTATTTTTGCCAATTCAGCAAATCCTACAAATCCTCCTGCTATTTCGCTCTTGTCAGTTCCAAGTGTTCTATTTTCACTCTTAACTGAGTAACCTTTTTGTCCTTCTGAATCGTTTTCGTCCTTTAGTATACCTACAACACTTGAGTCCTCTATATGAGATCCAAATACATCCAGCACACCTGCTGTTGCACCTAAGAACTTATCTAATACATTTGCATTTTCTAAGCTTACAGCTCCACTCTTTCCACTGTGTCCCACAAATCCTCCAGTATAGTTTATACCTCTTACATTTCTAAGTTTTTCAACCTTACTATTTTTAACACTTCCATCTAAAAGTGTTCCACCAAATCCACCAGCATTTCCTGTGTAGATTGGTCTATTTACATATCCAAGTTCTTTTCCTTCTTTTGAATATACTTCTATTCCTGCTCTTTCTGCACCAACTACTTTTGAGTGATATATATATGTTCTAAATGTATCTAATGCATCTACTGAGCCAAGATTCACAAGATTTTGTAGTATGCTTGTTCCTTCATCGGCTGAAACCTCAGCTATACCAGAAACATCTGCCTTTCCAAAGAATCCACCTGCATGTTCTCCAGCTGTTACTGTTCTTATATTTTCTATGGTTACACCATTTTCTGGTTTATCTTTATCCCCTATAACAGCACCGTTTATTTCTCCAGCAAATCCTCCTGCAGTTTCAGCATATTTTATATCTCCTGGTGCTTTAGTTAATGGATTAGCTTGTGATTCTAAATAAGCACCATTTATCACTATTCCCCAATCATCCCAAGCTCTTACATCTACAGCTCTAACTGTCGAAACAGTAGCGTTCATAAGTCTTATTAAATCTTTTGGGGCTTTTACTAAACCATTTAATAAACCTCCTAAAAGACCGCCATCTGTTGCTGTATCTAAAGATGTTGCACTTCCGTTTTCTATCTTACCAGCAAATCCTCCTACATCTTGTGTTCCTTCTACTCTTCTTAGGTTATGAACATAACATTTTTTGTAGTTTGGATCTTTTACTGCATCGTATCCTTTTGCTTCATTATTTTCAACTTCTTTTTTATTTAATGCTTCTATGTTTGTTATCTCTTCTTTCTTTTTATCTGATTCAACAGAAACATTTTCTTTGCTCACATCTTCATTTATTTTTGAATTTTCTTTATTTACATTATCGATTTTAGGGTCATCAGTTTTAGATTCTTCTGTTTCTATAGGAGCAATGTCTTCTATATCTTTATTTCCTACTCCTTCATTTCCCCAAATCTGACCACCTATTACACGACCTGCAAATCCCCCTGAGTATCCTTTTTTAGCTACTTTTTCATTATTTGTAAAGTTGGATATTATATTTTTTATACTTGTATTTTTTGATGTATTGATATCACAAAATACTTTTAAACCTGATTGGTATCCTGTAACACCTGAGTTTTTTATAACAGGAACAAATGTCTGAACAGCAGATAATGTGTCACCTAGTATTGTTTGGTCTAATAGTTTAAGACCTCCTATCTCTGCTACACCACCTGTTATCATTTCTCCAACAAATCCACCTGATGCTCTATATGCATTTACTTCTTTAGCATCCCAAGCATGTGCATCTGTTATAACACCACTCTTCATGTATCCCACATATCCACCAGCTGTTCCGTATTCTCCTGGGCTAGTTGCCTCAGTATTTCTTCCAGCTTTTACATTGTAGCCATAAGCATATTCTTTTATTAACTTGTTTAATTCCGCTTCTGTTTTTACTTCTTCTGTAGGAAGAGTAGTTCCAAATACACCATTACTTCCTACATACTTAACCCATTTATTCCAAGTTTCTAAGTCTACTTTTCTAAGTGGTCCGTATACAGCTGTATTTGTTTCTGTAGGATATACTGCATTTAGTACATTTAAAAGATTACTTACTTTAACTAGACCTGCTAATATTTTTATATTTCCTGTATCAGCAACATTAGCAGATTCTGTAACTCCTGAGAATCCACCTGAACTCTCTCCTCCGTATACAGATCTTATTCTTATTGTGGCTGCTTCTTTCTTTTCACCTTTTATTCTTGCACCTTCATTATGACCTATATATCCACCCGCATATCCTCTTTTGTACATAGTATCAGTTAAACCTTCTGCTCTAACAATTCCTCCACAAGGTACTGCTGTAGTTTCTGAATCTATTACTTGAGGTATGAATGTATTTAATACACTTGCAACATTTTCACTTATATTAGCAACTTTATCTATTATACTTGCACTTTCTATAACAGCAGCTGTATTACCTGGTTCTGCTCTTCCTGTATGCCCACCAGCTGTTTCTCTACCTATTATGTACTCAAAGTTGTATGAGTTGCAGTTGTTTAAATTACTTCCTGATATAAATCCTGCATAACCTCCTGAATGACCAACAATCTCATCTGGTTTATTTTCTTTAAGTCCGTCAGCTATTACAGAGTATCCTCCAGGAGCGCCGTATACGTTAGAGTTTTCTATATTAGTCGATACAACATCTAGTGCATTTAATACATTTTCAATTCCTAGAGTATCTCCTAATAGAGATATCCCTCCTCCTGCAGATGCTGCAGAATCTATATCTGCTCTACCTACATAACCACCTGCATATCTACCTGCTCTTACTGCATAACCCGAAAGATTTCTGCTAAAGTATGAATCAGCTTCTTCAGATTCATATTCATGCGCTGGAGGTGTTACTGCTGTATGTTTTAGAAGTGTTACATCTGAGTCTTTTATCTGTGCACCACTTGCTCTACCTACATACCCTCCTGCATATCCATCTGATGAGTTTGATTCTACTACAAATCCACTTTCTACAGATTTGACACCTGCAGAATTAATTTTGGGTATATAAACATCTAATATAGAGAGTAAATTGTCTACATTTATTTTTAGTATTCCATTTAGAAGACTTAAACCATCTGATTTTCCAATTCCACCTGCAATTACATTTCCTGCAAATCCTCCTGCGTATTTATATCCGCTAACTTTTTCCAAGTTAAATACAGCATATTGTCTTTCTGGTTCAGTTGCTTTAGATTCTTCTACTTTTGCTTCTTTTGTTGTTTGTTCAGTTTTTACTGTTTCTTTATTTTCCTCTTCGTTAGAGTTTTTATTTTGTTCTAAGTTAGAATCCGCATTTTCTTGCTGTTCTGCTGGTTCTGGCTCTGGTTGAGTTTCAACTTTAGAATTGTCAATTTGAGCACTTTCTATTTCCCCAGCAAATCCTCCTGCATAGTCAGCTATTACTTGTGGTTGTATTTTTTTAAGCCGTTCATTTGCTATTTTATTTTCGTTTAACTTTTCAAGTGTATTAATAGCTCTTTCTTTTGGAAGATTCTTTTCTTCCTCTGTTTTATTCGCTTCTAATTTATTTTCTTCTTTTTTTCCATTATCTACTTTATTTGATTCATCTTTATTAATATTTTGTTTACTATCATCTTGCTTATTATCATTTGATGTATTTTCCACCTTATCAACATTTATTTTTTCATCATTTGATGTATCAGAAGATTCACCATTTGCTACTTGCTCTTTTGGTTTATCCGTTTCTTCTTTAGGTTTTTCTTCTTTATAGAAAGTTACTGTAGATTTTTCTATTTTAGGTATTAGATAAGGTATTAATCCTAAAACAGACTTTAATTCAAGTACTTTAGGTAACTGTAACTTGCTGTCCACTTCTTCTTTTACAAGTCCTACTAGTCCTTCTGTGTTTACTCTTCCTACAAATCCACCACCAAATGAATCTGCTCCATCTTCATTTTTATTTGTAACACTCTCTCCTTCTGATATTGGAAGTGTTACAGATTTTAAGTTTTTAACATGAGAATCTTTTACTTTTATAGCTGCTGCTTCTGCAATAAATCCACCTGCTAAAACAGATTCTTTATGAGTTATATCTCCCTGATATCCTGTAGATTCCACTGTGTATCCTAAGCTATTTCCATTTACATTAGATGAATCTATATTTAAATCAATTCCTTGCGCTAATGATAAAACATTACTTATTTTTATAATCCCTAATCCTAAAAGATTAATTCCTTGAACATCTGCTAATCCACCTGCTCCAGCTCTTCCTATAAATCCAGCTGCATAGTTTTTAGCATTTACTGATGATATGTCGTTTATATTTACGTTGCTTATATCTCCACCAACAGCAAGCCCCATTCCTCCAGCTGCATATGCGTCTTCTGAGTTTATCTTCATACCTGCAGTTGTCGTAGTATTTGCTTTTTCTACTGTTGTTTGGTCTGTTGAATCTTCTATTGTTCCATTTAATGTTTCTTTTGTTTGTTCTTGATTATTATCAGTAACTGGTGTATTAGGTTCACTAGTATTAATGGTTGAAGTGTTTTTATTTACTTCTACATTGTTTATTTCAAATTTTATGTAGCTTCCAACACCTAATGTATTATTTAATAATCCTATTGCATCAGCAGTTGATACACTACCTGCTACACCACCTGAGTAGTTTTTAGCTGTTACTGATAATATATTTTCAACATTTGTTTTTCCTTGTGCTTGTGGTGTTGTTCCTGATTCTTCTTTTGATTTTGGATTTATTTTTACTCCATCGCCTTGACCTATATATCCACCTGAGTAGTTTTCTGCTGCTGATATTTCTATGTTGCTTCCGTTTACATTACTATTAATTAATATTGTTGGCTCTATACCTACAAGGCTCAGTAGTCCAGCATCTAAATTGTTTTCATTATTACCCGTAGCTCCATTTAATATTTCTAATACTGAGCTTAATAGTGTAGATTTTCTAGCTGTGTCATCTCCCAAAGTAACACCAAATCCAGTTGTCGCTCTACCTGTAAATCCACCTGCATAAGATCCTTCTGTTTTTACAGATGATAAACCTGTGATATTACAATTTTTACTTTTACTATTGGACATAGCTCCATTAAAACCACCTGCATAATCTCCATCTGGTTGTTGTTTTTTTTCTTCTGAGTTATTACTTGAATATTCCGTTGCAGGATTTTTATTTATTTTTAGTGCGTTTATTGAGAGTCCATTCCCTGTAACAACACATCCATTTTGTATAGATTTTACATCAATTGCATTTATATCAATTCCAAGATCCTTTAATAATCCTTTTAAAATAGCATCTCTTGATATTCCTGCAAATCCTCCTACAAAATTAGATCCTGTAACAGATTGTAATTCATTTACATTTGAATCAGATATATTAGTACCTATCTGTATACCTACAAAACCTCCATTATAGCTTGTTTTTTCAGAACCAATGTTATTTAATGTTACATTACAATTTTCTATTGTAGGTTTATAATATCCAACAGGTATTAGATGTCCTAATGCTATATCTTTTTCTAATAATAATTTTATTAAATCTCCAAGACCTACACCTGGTAATATATTTAAAAGCTTAGATAGAACTTTTACTGTTCCGCCCAATATTTCTGATAATCCATCATATTTTTCTGTTCCTTCTGTATATCCAACAAATCCACCTGATATATCTTTTACATTTTTTACTGTTGCATTTACTGTTTCACAATTTTTTATATTAACATCCCCTACTACACGACCAGCAAAGCTTCCTGTTGCGAACATATCTGCTCTTTGTGAGTTAAGTGTAAGAAGTTCTACAAGCATATCTCCAAGTTTAAGATTTGTATTTGGCAATACTGTTCCTAATATTCCATCTATAGCGCCTAGAATTCCTCCTAGTAATCCCCCAACAGTTCCTAAAAGTAGTTTTATTAAATTCATATCAACTGGTTTTACTTTTGTTGATTGATTTTCTACTGAAATATTTTCTATACTTAAATTTTCTACTACTGTAGTACCAGTACTATGTCCAAATGTGCTTTCTTCTTCACTTATTCTATTAGATATCGAACCAAAGAAACCAATACCCGCACCATTTGATGTATCTAACTCTCCTTGTTGTAATACATTTACATTACTAATAGTTATTGCTTCTTCTTTGTCTGGAATTAAACTTTTCCATCCTTTTACATTTCCTGAGATACTTATCGGATTCCAGTTGTCATCCTTACCATTAGAATTTTTACCTGATGAACTTAAATCTACATCTCTAAATATTATGTAATCTGCATCAGATGAGTAACGATATTTCTTATATTCACTTTTTAACTTATCTTCACTAATCTTCGTCGCATCTGGTAATCCTTGAGAGTTTACACCGCAAAGTTCCTTATGTGTACCAGGTAATATAAGGTCTAATATTCCTCCTATAAGACCACCTAGTCCAGTAAGTAATCCTTCTACTAGTCCTTTCTCTTCATCCCATTTTATATCAGCTAAATCTTTTTTTTGAACTCCTTCTCTTTTGTAAAAAATGTATCCATCTGAGCCATCTACTTCTATCTTGGCTTCTTCATTTTGATCTATACCGTGTGTTGGGTATGATGTTAAATCTAAGTCCGCATCTCCGGGATAGTATGGAATATATTTTTCTTCGTCTTTACCAATTTTATCTCTATGTACATATAAATACAGTCTAGGAGTAACAAATTTATTACTACCTATAGCTCTGAGCTGTGACTCATTTCCTATTAAAATATAATCTTTTCCATTATAGTTATACGTAACCTGACCTGGATAAGTTCTTCCATCTGGCTTTTCATCAGAAAGAGGATAAGAAGAACCTTCTGCTATGCTATTAGCAATCAAATCTGGCATTTCTTCTGTAAAATCTTCAGAAATAATATAATCATTTGACTCATCGTAGGTCATATTTTCTGATGAATCTTCTCCATAAACTGGTTTCCCCATACCAAATTCTTCTGCATCTCCATCATTTGACATTACAGGAGAATCTTCTTTACCAATCTCATTCAACTGATAATTATTGTATATCTTTATCGCATTTTCATTTTTATCATAAACATCTTTTTCATTATCGCTACTTTTTCTATTGTTATTCTCAACAAATTCGCCTTCAAAATCTTCTGGTAGATTCCATTTCTCTCCCTTTGGAATCTTTATATCTTTCATCAGCATATACTTAGAATCTTTTGAGTATACTTGTTCCACTCCATCATTATTCTTTACTACATTGTCTGTACCGATGTTTTCCAACTGCTTGAAATTATATATTTTTATTACTTCTTCTACTTTGCTTTCCTCTATAACAGGCGCTACTTTTCCATTTTTTTTAATTTGTTCTGATTTCTCTGTTACAATGTTGCTTATATTTTCTATGTATTCCGAAATTTCAAACGATAGAATATCTACACAAGAAGATTGTATAAATATCGCTACAATCAATAGAAATGATACGTATTTTAATGTTTTTTCCTTTATTTTTAACTTTTCTAATAATTTTCTCATATTCATACCTCCTCTCTTTGTAGATACATTTTTATAATTAGACTAAATTTGTATATTCAGCTATGATTCTATTTATCTATTTTTTATTGCTTCTTTTATAAATTCAATTACATTATCACTAACAGCTTTTGATCCACCTATTATAGTGGCTTTTTCTATTTTTGAATTAGCAGTATATTTTTTAACTGATTTTGGAAGAATATCTTTTTTAACTAATAATACTGGTGCTTTTTTTCTTCCAGCATAGTTCCCAGCTATTAATGCATCTGGGAATTTTTCTCCTGTTGCATATACTCCTAATTTTGAGTTTGGATAAGATTCTTTAGCTATAACTGTTGATGTTTCGTATCTATCTTTACCACCAAATCTTGATACTAATTTAGCACCATCATATACGTTAGAATCTTTTTTATTATTTGCTTCTATAGCAAAACCATTTTTAATCTGTTTTTCAACATTATTTGATATTGCTTCGTCAAGTCCTGCTATTTTTATAGTTTCTATATCCCATTCAGCCAATGCCTGTTTTGTGTAACTTGGGATAGAATCTTTTTTAGTTAAAAGTATTGGTGCATTGTCTTTTACAGCCATAGGTGTCATTGATAGTGCATCTGGATAGTTTTCACCAGAAGCAAGTTCTGCTACATTTTTATTTCCATTTTCTCTAATCTTTATCGCTATTTTTCTAGCTGTGTCATATCTATTTACACCATCAAATCTGAATACGTCATAACCCTTATTTATTAATTCATCCACTACTTTTTTAGATACTGCATCATATCCACCACTTATGTAGATTTTTTTAGCTCCAAGTCTTTCTATTTCTTTAAGAGTTTTTTCTGGTAGTTTATCTTTATATGTAAATAATGCAGCTGCCTTTATCTGTATAGCAAATGGATTTGCAGTAAGCACGTCTGTATATCTTTCACAGTTTGCAAGTACTACAGCATCTGTTCCATTAGGGAATAAATCTTCACTTGCATCTATAGATGTATCTACTCTATCTCCACCTTCTATTCTATCTGGGTCTTCTAGTTCTGGTTTTGGAGTTACAGTACCACCACCAGTACTATTTTTCATAAATTTCCATGTTCCTATAAATTCTACATCAGTAGTTACGTTACTTTGATTTGCTGGTTTCCACCCATCAAATCTCCATTTTCCACCATCTACTTTTATATCTTCATATTTAGTTGTTGGTGCAGATATTGAACTACCTTTTTTTACTTTAGTTGCTTTTGGTAATTCAGGTAATTTATCATTTGGAAGATCCTTTCCGTTTGTTCCACTTATAAAACTATATGTTACATTAAATTCTGGAATTCGTTTATTTGTTACAAGCGCTGCAAATCCAAAGCTTTTATTACCTGTAATTTCAAATTCACCATTTTCTCCAATATCATTATACGAATTGTTATTATTTCCTAACGGCTGATATTTGTTGTTATCTTTATCAAATTCATAGTCTTGAGCTGTTGATGTCTGAACTACTTTATATTTACCATTATTTAGATAGTCAAATTTTAATTTTCCTTTATCATCAGTTGTACCTTCAAACTTTTTAATCCATTGTCTATTTTCTTCTTTTTGAAGTTCAAATTTAGCTCCAGAAATTGGCTTTTTCTTATCGGCTTCATCTACTAAAAGTAATGCTAGACTATTTTTTCTAACACTTCCAAAACCATCTCCATTATTTATAGTAAATTTTTCGGAATTATTACCACTTATTTCTTCATTCCCATTTACTGTTGATATTCTATCTGCATGGTTTATTACATTATCATTTTGACCTTCTATTTCTGGGTAATATGATTTAAATTCAATATAGTAACTAACTACATTACCAGCAGAAGCACCATTTTTTTCAAAAATATTAGGATAAGTATTTAAATAATTATCTACAAAACTATCCCATTTAAAATCAGAATATTTTATTCCATTATTTTGTCTTGAATCAGAATTACCTATATTCCCAAAGTTACATAAGAATGTTTCTGTTTTATTCTCCTTATCTTTATATATGCCATATTTTAAAGGATTTTGTTTTATTCGTTCAAAAAATTGTTGATATGTTTCATTATCATTTTGATTTATTTTTTCTATTTTTATTTTATCTTTAGGATTCTTATTATACTCATTGATAATATATCTTTGAGTACCGTATCTTTGAGCATAATACACTCCATTTTTTACTTCATAACCATTAAATGTTTTATCCCCTTTTGCTCTAGTTACAACTGGAACAGCTGCATAAATTTGAATCGAATTTTCATCTATATATCCATTTTCTGGTATTTCATCCTTGACTATAAAGTTTTCATGATATATTAAATCTCTAAATTTATCTTTTGATATAGAAGCATATAAATCCATAGAACCTATTGGATTTACTTCTATACTAGTTTCACTACTCAAATTATCCTTATTGCTCCATGCATTTTTCCATAATACATTAATATCGACAGGGCTAGGATTATCTCCTGTTCCAGATCCATCTTTGTTTTTATGTATAGTAATATCTTTTGTTTCATTGCCTATTGTTATTGTCTTATTTATAGATTCTCCACTTGTAACAAGATTATCTTTTGTTACAAACTTATCTACTGAAAGTACAGTTCCGCTTATTTCTGTTGCATCTATATTCTTAGACAGTTTTAGATTAATTTTTATTTTATTGTCTGTATTATCTGTGTATATTTCTGCTTTCAGTATTTCTTCTTTATTATTATCTTCCACAGGTACTATTAAAGTTTCATTGTTTTCTATAGTGAAAAATTCAGCTAGATTAGTATCTAATACATACTTCTCATCTTTTTTAAAAGTTTGACCTATATCTTTTTTTATTTCGAATTTAAATGTAAATCCTGTATTATTCGTTTCATAAATTTTCCCATGTTCATTAATGTTTTTTATATTAATAGTAATATTTGTATTATTTTTTACAACATTATCAAGTGCTAGTATTGTTTCTGCAGTATTTAAAAATAACATTGTAAAAATTGTAATTATAGCAAAAAATTTCTTCAACATTATCAATCTCCCTCCTTTTATTTATACATTATAATTATTTTAATTTAAAATAATTACCTAAAAATTTTTAAATTTATATAATTGTCTTTAAAAAATAATTATATAAATTTCATTATTACCAGGTAATATTGCTATATGCATATAATTATACAAAAAAAAAAAAACTTTACAACTTTTTTAGTTTTTATAATCAAATATTAACTTTTTATTTTTTATGTATCTTTATACAATTTTTATTTTCTTAAATATATTTATAAAAATAAAAAACAATATTATCAAATTTTATAAATTCATATAATATTGTTTTTTATTTTCTTATAAATTTTTAATCGCAACAAAAAATGACCCGATTCAAACCATCGGGCCATTTTTTGTTTTTAGCTTTGTTTTGTTTTTAGTCTTTACATTCTTAATACATTTCGTACTATACTATTTTACCATTAGTCGATAGTATATTTCAATAATTTTCTTTTGATTATTATATAAAGCTCTATAGAAATTCTATAGAGCTTTAATATTTTTGTATAATCTCTTATTAAAATAAAATATTATCTAAATATATTTGAAGTAACTGCTGCTTCTCCACCTATAACATAGTAATTTTTATATTTATTGTTTTCCATATATTTTCTAGTGTTATCGTGAAGTCTGTTTGGTATTGTAAGTACAACTGGAGTGTTTTTCTGTGATGCATAGTAGCTTACAGATAGTGAGTCAGCAAATGCTTCTCCACTAGCCATGAATATTCCATCTGTACTTGCAAAGAATTTTTCTGCTATTTTTGCAGATGTTTCATATCTATTAGCTCCAGATATTCTGTCTACTTTTTTGAATAGTTTTTCTACATCTTTTCCAACAGCTTTATCTCCACCTACTATTATAGCTTCTTTTATATTGTTTTTAGCTAAGAAGTCTTTAACTTCTTTTGAAACATTATTTCCATTTGCTAAAAGTACTGGTATTCCTTCTTTTGAGGCATATGGTGCTATTGATACAGCATCTGGGTAGTTTCTTCCGTCAGCTATGATAACTTTTCCTTTGTTTCCAAGTGTAGATATAGTTTTGTTTGCAACTTTTACAGCAGTATCAAATCTATCTTTTCCTGCAAGTTCTGATACAGTTGCTGAGTGAGATTTAGCAAATTCTTTTACTTTATTTTTGTTAGACGCTGATATAGATCCTCCACCAACTAATACTATTTCTTTAGCGTTTAATCTATCTACTTCAGCTAATACTTTGTCTATTGTTTTATCATTTACTAATAGTATTGGACCATTTCCTTCTGAAGTTAAAGAAGCTGCACTTAATGCATCTGGGAATTTTTCTCCAGATACTAAGTATGCTTTTTCTGATTTAGAGAATGCTTTTTTACTTACTTCTAGAGAAGTTTCGTATCTAGTTTCACCCTCTATTCTTTCAGCAACATTAACTTTCATACCTGGTCTTTTTAAGTATCCAGTGTGTTTAGCTGAATAAGCATCCATTAGATTCATTACTTTGTCCATTTCGTGTTTCTGAGCTGGATCATCACACCAAACAGCCTGCATACTTGCTATTGTAGGAACACCTAAGCTATCCCCAGCAACTTTATTGAAGTCAAATTTTTCTATGTTTGCCATTGCATCTTCGTATTTGTATGGAAGTTTGTTTGCTTCATTTTTGTAGCTTCCTAATACCCAGTACCATCCATCATTTAAGTTTACTATCTGATGACCTTTGTCGTATAGGTATGCTGCTGGAGCTGTATAGAATTCCCACCATCCAGCTGTCCAATAAGATATGATTATATCTTTGTCGAATTCTCCATATTCATCTTTTTTGTTGTAGTATATACCGTCGTTGAAGCACATTGGTTTCATTCCGGCATCTTTTATTACTTTTGATAAGTCGTTTACATAAGTTACAAATTTAGGATACATTCCTTCACCCTGAAGTCTACTCCATCCATTGTAGTATCCTTCTTCAGATGAGTCTATGTCATTTGCATATTCATCACAACCGAAGTTGAATATTTTACTTCCTTTTTTAGCAAAGTATGTTGCATATTTTTTTACTAATTCTTTGTTGAATTCTATTGCTTCTTTATTGTTTAAGTCTATTGTTCTTGTTGATTTTTTACCATTATGGCTATACTGTGGATTTTTTATTCCTAAAGCTTCCATAGCATTTAATATACCGTCCATATGACCTGGAGAGTTTATTACTGGTATTACTCCCATACCTAATCTTTTTGCTACTGTTAATATTTCATCCATTTCTGCTTCTGTTAGGTAATCTCCATTAGGGTCTTTGTAGTATATGTCGTTTCCTTTAGTTATTGCTTTTTTAACGTCTTCACTTTTGTATGTTTTACCATTTACTTTTATGTCCATATTATCTAGTGCAAAACGAAGTCCATCATTTCCTAATACTAACTGAACATCTGTGTATCCATTTCTATGTGCTTTCTCTATTATCTCTATTAACTGATCTTTTGAGAAATATTTTCTACCTGCATCTATTGAGAATATAGCAGATTTGTTCTTTTTACTTGTAGCTACTTTTAAGTTTGCAGTAGCTTTTGTTATTTCGTTTGCCATAGCATCTACTTTTGCCTGGTCAGCTAATTTTTCACCATATGTTACAGATGCTATTGCTCTGTTTAGGTTGTAAGCTGTTTCTTCTGTGTATTTAGTTAAGTCTTTTGGTGCTTTTTTTATTGCATCTTCAACTTTAGCATAGTTAGCTTTTGGATATATGTAATCTTTGTTCTGATTAGCAAATAATTCCATTAAACCTTTTACTATTTCTGGTTTGTATTCTTTCTGTGGTTCATCACACCAAGTACAAGCCATACTTCCAACTATAGGAAGTGGTTTTTCATTGTCTGCTGTTCCAACTACTCTGTTAAATTTGAATTTTTTCATACTGTCAGTAGCCATTGCAGAACCGTACCACCAACCTTCTCCATTACGTCCAACAACATAGTACCAGTTGTCATTTGTGTTTAATATTTTGAATCCTTTTTCTATTAGATATTTAGCTGGAGCTGGAGAGTATCTGTCAAATCCTGGAGTCCAGTATGCAACAGTTATATCTGTATCTACTACACCATTTTTTTCGTCTTTGTTGTAGTATATACCGTCATTGAAACATATTGGTTTCATGTTGTTTTCTTTTACCATTGCAGATATTTCATTGATGTATTTTATGAAATCATCGTATAATTTTTCTTCCTGAAGTACTAGGAATCCTGATTTTTTGCTTGGTCCATGATATGTTGCATCATTTGCATATTCATCAGCACCAAAGTTAAAGTATTCTACTTTTCCGTTGAAGTATTTTGCATATTTTTCAACTAATTCTTTTGTAAATTCAACTGCTTTTGAATTGTTTAAGTCTAGAGTAGTTTTAGAAACTGTTCCCTGATAGTTGAATTTTGGATTTTCTATTCCTAGAGCTTCCATTGTATTTAATATTGCATCCATGTGTCCTGGGCTGCTTATAACTGGAATTATTTTAACGTTTTTTGATTTAGCATGTGCTAATATAGCTTCCATGTCTTTCTGTGTTAAAACTGTTCCATTTGGATCGTCGTAGTATTTTTTTGTTCCGCTTTTTATAGCTTCTTTGACATCATCACTCGCATACGTTTTCCCGTTTGCCATAATTGTCATATCATCTAGTAATAATCTTAAACCATCATTACCAAATAATAACTGAACGTGTGTGTATCCTGTTTTGTTTGCAGTATCAATTATTTCTTTAATCTGATTTACTGAGAAAAACTTTCTACCTGCATCTATTGAGTATACACTCATTTTTGTTTTGTTGGCTTCGTTAGCTGAAACCTTAGTCATACCTAATGACGCTGGCGTAACCATTGTCATACAAGCAACTAACATTGTCGCAATTGCTTTCTTAAACCTTCCCATAAAATCCTCCTATAAACCTTCTTTCTTTAATAATTGTGTTTTTCTTATTAAACAAAACAGAAAACCCTTTCTAATTGATTTATTCAATAAGGTATATACCAATTATCTATTTTTTATTTTATAAATATTTTTTATTTTTGTAAATACTTTTTTTATTATTTTTCTAACTTTTTTGTATATAATAAATGGTATTTTATTTTCATAAAATTTTCCCATATATCTATAATAGTATATTTATAATTTATAGGATTTTTTTATTAATATTTTTTATATTTTTAGTATATTTTGCTTTATTTTATTAATTTTATTTTTTGTTATTTTTCTTTTTATTTTAATATTTTTTACATTTTTTATTTTTATTTACTAATTTTATAAATAAAAAAAATCATCAGCCTATTTATTTTTAGACTGATGATTTTTATTTTTCTTATACTGTTTTTATATTTTCTATGTATCCTAGTATTTTATATCTTTCTATTTATTTATCGCTGCTTTTATTAAGTTAAATACTTTATCACTTACAGCATTAACTCCACCGATTATAGTTGCTTTTTTGATTTTAGATTCTTTTGTATATTTTTCTATTGGTTCTGGTAAAGAATCACCTTTAACTAATAATACCGGAGCTTCTTTTGTTCCTGCATAGTTTCCAGCTATTAATGCGTCTGGGAAGTCTTCTCCTGTTGCATATACTCCTAGTTTTGATTCTGGATATGATTCTTTGGCTAGTTTTGCTGATGTTTCATATCTATCTTCTCCACCTATTCTTTTAACTACTTTTGCTCCATCGTATACATTTGAATCTTTTTTATTGTTTTTCTCTATTTCGAATCCAGCTTTTAATTGTTTTTCAACTTCTGGTGATACAGCTTTGTCTAATCCACCAATTTTTATATTTTCTATATCCCATTCTGCTAGTGCCTGTTTTGTGTATTTAGGTATAGAATCTTTTTTAGTTAGTAATATTGGTGCACGATCTTTAACTGCTAGAGGTGTCATACATAACGCGTCTGGGAAGTCTTCTCCTGAAGCAAGTTCTGCTGCATTTGTATTTCCTTTTTCTCTTATTTTTATCGCTATTTTTCTAGCTGTGTCGTATCTGTCAACACCGTCAAATCTAAAGATTTCGTATCCTTTTGCTGCTAATTCATTTACAACTTTTTTAGATACTGCGTCATATCCACCACTTATGTAGATTTTTTTTGCACCAAGTCTTTCTATTTCTTTAAGAGTTTTTTCTGGAAGCTCATATTTGTATGTTAGTAGGGCTGATGCTTTTTCCTGTATTGCAAATGGGTCTGCTGTTAGTACGTCTGTGTATCTTTCTGCGTTTGCAAGTACTACGGCATTTGTTCCATTTGGATATAGGTCTTTACTTGTTTCTACTGATGTTTCAATTCTGTCGTTACCTTCTATTCTGTCTGGATCTGTTGGTGGTGTTACTATTGTTCCACCTCCGCCGCCAGTACTCTTTGGTTCGAAGTGCCAAACACCTATTAGCTCTACATTATGTTCCATTTTTATAGGCTCTTTGCTTAAATCATGATATTTTCCATCCTCTTTGTATGCCCATCCTTCAAAATGCCATACTCCATTTTCAACTGCTATATAAGTTTTCTTAATTTGTTTATCCGC
The DNA here is from genome assembly GCF_003478825.1 of Peptoclostridium sp. AF21-18. Lineage (NCBI taxonomy): Bacteria > Bacillati > Bacillota > Clostridia > Peptostreptococcales > Peptoclostridiaceae > Peptoclostridium > Peptoclostridium sp. AF21-18. The sequence continues at coordinate 15,011 of NZ_QUGE01000011.1, read as the reverse complement.
ATAATCTTTGTTTATACTATCTCCTTTATGATGATTTACCTCATCTTTTGGTTCATCATTTAAAATGTTATCTGGAAGTTTTTTCCCATCTTCACTTACAAATTTATAATCTAATGTAAGTGATTCATCTTTTGCTACTTGCCACATAAAATGAGTGTTTTTTCCAGGATCATTTACTCTTTTTAGATAATATCCTTTATCTGTGGCATCTTTATTCCCCAATAAAAATGTCTTTTCTACAGGATTATCATTTTCTTTGAATCCAGTTATATAATTTTCGTATAAAACTGGAGATATCAATTCATCATACTTATCAGGATTAACTACATTTACTACTGTTTTACCACTTGCTAATCCATTTATATTTAATGGTATAGATGGACTTTTATCTGTTCCATCGTAATTTTTTTCAACCTTTGGTAAGTTTAAAATCGTATCTTTAGCATTCCAATTTCCATCTACATGTGTTCTACTCATAAAACTTAGATTAGTGTTGTCTAGTTCGGCATTCCCATGAATTCTATTCAAATAAATATTTTTTTCAGCTATAAAGTTATCGTTTTTACTTGTAAAAACTATATTTTCTTTTTTATTATCGTTATCTTTGTATTCATATCCTATTTGATAATATGTTTTAAAATTTATTTTACTATTTTCGCTATTTAATTTTTTGTATATATATGTATAACCATTAGAAATCCATTCGCCTTTGTTCATATTTACATTTCCATATAAATCTATTTTATGTACTTTTCCTTCTTCTTTTTTAGTGTTAGTTATTAATTTTGAACCTGTATTTACATTCAAATCATAAACTGTTCCAAATGCGTTTATTTTATCATTTCCTAATGCTACATTAGAATTATTTTTTATGTTAACAGTCTTAAAATATCCTACTATTGGAATTGAAGCATTTGCATTATCTATATTTAATACAGATTTATCATTAGAACTATTTCCATCAACCTTTTGTCCCCATACTCCCTCTGTATCTAATGTAAACTTAGGTTCTCCAGTTATATTAATGGTTGAATTTCCTTTTATTGTGCCTATATGGCATCCTATTTGACAGACTTCTCCTCCATTCATATTAACTGTTGCATTTTTATCTATTATCCCATAAGATATTGTATATATATACGTGTCATTTATAAATTGACCATGATAATAATCTTTTAGTATAACTTCTTTAGAGTTTATATTAACATTCCCTTTAACATGAGATCCACTTTCTAAACCAACAATCTTACATACTTTAGAAGCATTTATATTAAGAGTAACATTACCACCTACTATGGCATTATTTGCACCTACAACTCCAGAACTCTCATATTTATCTAACCGTAAAACATTTTTATATGTATCAACTGTAACATTTTTACCTACTTCATATGCATCTTTTGAAGTTCCTCCCTTTTCTCCAGCACCGACTATATCCCAGTTATGCCCTATTCTACAAATTGAATTTGTATTCTCATATTTAGGATCTCCAGCAATAATATGTATGTTCCCATCTACCTTACTCTTACTTGCATCTTCTCTCTGTCCATGAATTCCTTGAAAATACCCAGCTTTAGCCTGTACAGTTACATTACCTTTAACATGAGAATTATGCACACCCGCAACATTCTGTGGAGCAGTATTCATATTAGTACTATCAAGAATTAAAGTAACATCTCCACCTACATAAAGAGGAGCTCCATTATATTTATCTACTCCATCACCTGTCGTTTCTTTATTAGTTCCAACTATGTAATGACCATTTGGATCTGGACCATTAACATTTCCATATGTAATATCTCCAGATAATTCCATATAAATATTTCCTTCAACAGAGCCTTTATAACTACCTCCTATTACTACATTTTTCTGATTATAAATATTTATTCTTGCTTTACCATTTACTTTTACATATGTACTATCTACTGTCTTTTTATATCCTCCTCCTTAAAGAGTTCCACCTAGAGTTAATTCCGAGTTTTCTGTAAAAATAGTTCTGTATCCACTACAATATAATGTTTCTCCATATACCTTTACATTATCGAATGTAACATTGCCTACTAACTCGCTATCTAAATCAATGCTATATTTTTCTTGTTCATTAGCACTTTTAATCATTATTTCTTTATTGGCAACCCCAACAAAATTACCATTAGTTATATTTCCAGCTAATACAATTGTAGCTTCTTTATCAGTACTATTTTTTATAGTTTCTAATTTTTCTTTTAGTTCTTCATTATTAGAAACATTATATACTTTTCCCTTTACCTCATAAGATTTATTATTTTCACTCTCTGTTTTTTTCTGCTCAATATTAATACTATTTGTAACTACTTCACTTTTAACTAATGCCATCGGTTCCCGTGTCATAGAAACAATCATAGCTGTTGCCGCTAAAAATGATATTAATTTCTTGTTCATATTAACCATCTCCTATAATAAAAATAGTGCTACTTGCTTAGTGTAAACTTGTCGATACACTTCACAAATAGCACCATTTACAAATTTACTTAACATATAAATCTTTATTTTGCTCTTTTGTATTTTTATTTATCCTAGTATTTTCTATTTATTTATCGCTGCTTTTATTAAGTTAAATACTTTATCACTTACAGCATTAACTCCACCGATTACAGTTGCTTTTTCTATTTTAGAATCAGTTGTATATTTTTCAACTACTTCTGGTAAAGTATCTCTCTTCACTAATAATACTGGAGCTTCTTTTCTTCCTGCATAGTTTCCAGCTATTAATGCGTCTGGGAAGTCTTCTCCTGTTGCATATACTCCTAGTTTTGATTCTGGATAAGAATTAGCAGCTATTATAGTTGATGTTTCGTATCTATCTTTTCCACCAAATCTGGAAACTTTTTTAGCGCCATCATAAACATTTGAATCAGCTTTGTTTCCTTTAGTTATTTCAAATCCTTTGTCAATCTGATTTTGAACATCTTTTGATATAGCTTCATCAAGCCCACCTATTTTTACACTTTCTATATCCCATTCAGCTAAAGCTTGTTTAGTATATTTAGGTATAGAATCTTTTCTAGTTAGTAGTATTGGTGCATTGTCTTTAACCGCCATTGATGTCATGCATAGAGCGTCTGGATAGTTTTCTCCTGAAGCTAATTCTACTACTTCTTTGTTTCCTTTTTCTCTTATCTTTATAGCTATTTTTCTAGCTGTGTCGTATCTATCTAATCCATCAAATCTGTAGATTTCATATCCTTTTGCAGCTAAGCTATCTACAACTTTTTTAGATACAGCTTCGTATCCACCACTCACATAAATTTTCTTTGCTCCAAGTCTTTCTATTTCTTTTAGAGTTTTTTCTGGAAGTTTGTCTTTATATGTTAGTAGTGCTGATGCTTTTTCCTGAACTGCGAATGGATTTGCAGTTAGTACATCTGAGAATCTTTCTGCATTTGCAAGTACTACAGCATTTGTTCCATTTGGATATAAGATTTCACTAGCTTCTATAGAAGTTTCTATTCTATCGTCTCCTTCAACTCTGTCCGGATCTTCTTTATCTGGATTAGGTGTTGGTGTTCCACCTCCACCAGTTCCACCACCAGAACTATCTTTTACAAATTTCCATACTCCTTTTAGTTCTTCATCATGGTGTACTTCTTTTTCGTTATTTTTTACATATTCGTATTTACCATCTTCTTTTTTATATGCCCAACCAGTAAATTCCCATGTTCCGTCAGTATCTTTTATAGTTTTATTTTTTGGTTGTTTTAAAATTACATCTTCTCCATCAGGATATAATTCATATTCTTTAAATTTTTCAAATTCATCTTCTATTTTTTCTTCAATATTTTTAGGAATTTGTTTACCATCTTCACTTATAAAGTCATAATGTACTAATTCCATATCTTCAAAACTAAATTTACCTACAAATTTATTTTCTCCAACTTGTACATTTAATGTTTCTGGTTCATATCCTTCAAATGTTAACTTGATATATGTTTCTACATTATTTGTATTAGGTACTTCATATTTTACTAATATACTTTCTCCTGGTTTAATTTCTGTAGATACTCCTGTTTCTTCACCATCTTCATTAATTTTTTTAGTAGTTGTTGGATTTTTAGGCGTTACTGATTCTCCTACATTGTATTCTTTCTCATCTTTTGGTAAATTTACATAGTCTGATACCTTTATATTTTTTACATCTAATATATTCTTGTCTACATTCCCATCGTCTCTGTTTGTAGATGTATTTTTCGCTTCGTATTTTACTGTGGCTTTTTCTACTTTTTTATAGAAGTTCCATGTTCCTGAGAAAGCAATATTTCCATCTTTATCTGAATCATTAGCTTCATTTGCTATTTTTTCATCAGCATCATATCCTTCAAATCTCCACTCTCCATCTTCTACAGTTACTGTAGTTTTTGTAGGTTGTATAGCTGTTATTTTCTGTCCTTCTACATAATTATTTCCATCTATAGGAAGTAAACCTTCAACAGCTGGTGGTAATTCTTTACCTCTTGTTCCACTTACAAATTTATATAAAACTCCATACTCTTTAGTAGATGGATTAGTAGGTGAAGTAAAACTAGCTTTAAAGTTTACAACCCCATTGAAAAGCCCTTTTGTTCTTTCATCAACACCAGAATCATTATTAAAGTTAAAGTTAAATTCTATATTTTCAATATCTTCAACTACTTTACCGCCAAATATTGTATTATCTATTTCTATATATTTTTTACCATTGTTCTCATTTGCTGTACATTTTATTGTTTCATTACCATATTTTGCTATTACTTCATTATTTGTTACATCAGTTAAAGCACCATTTATATCTATAGGCATAGGTAATTCTATTTTTACTTTATCATTATCCTTAACTGCCAGTACTTTATAATCTTTATAACCTTTATTTTCCATTACTTTCCGAAAATCTATTTCCTGAAGCACAGCTGAACACTTTGCTCCTAAGTCACTATTTTTAAGAGGTGTTAAATCAAATACACCATTTTGTGGTAAACCCACATTTTTACCAGCTGTTGTATTATGTATTCCTATATGATTTAAATTATGTTTTTCTATTCCTTCAATAGATGTAACACCATTATTACCACACCAAATATCATCTAACTTATTTCCTTCTAATCCTTCAAATACTTTGAAATTATTAAACCCACTACCTTCACAATAGAATCCTTGTAAATTTGGCATTTTCTCTACACATTTTGCAAGTATCTCTGGTGAATAAGAATTTTCTGGTATAGTTGGTTTTTCCATATTATGCTCTGTTATTCTAAATTGATCTAAATTTTCGTAATCTTTTTCTGCTAATGAAATTATTTCAAGATCTTTTTCCTTTAAATTTGTAAATCCATTCTTTCCATTTTTTGCATCTTCACTTGTTTCTGCTTCCCAACTAAGTAATAATTGCTTTATATTATTTCCTAGATACTGTATCCCATTTAATGTTTTAATTTCATGAGCGTTGTATTTAAATCCACCACTCTCCTTTTGTATCAACATTTTTTTGGGCCATTTTGATTCATCTCCTAAAATATTTTTTGTTAGATATTTATCTTTTGTAGAATAACCCATTGGAGCATTAAACATAACACTCATTATCTCCGCTCTAAAATTCATATCCATATCTAATAAATCTTTTACAGGATAAGATATATCCATTGTTGATGTTTTACCATTATAAGTGTATTCTATAGTAAATTTATAATCTTTATCTTCACTATCTCTAAAATAAAAATTATATTGATTATTTCCTTTATCATTTTCTTGCCATCCAAAATATTCTGGAAAATTTTGTTTTATACTATCTGGAACAGAATCATTTTGTTCATGATTAATATTATTTATTACTAATCCTTCTTTTTTAGGTACTTCTATTACTATTTTCATTAATTGATTTTTATTATAATTTTTTAATTCAGCAGATGAATTAGTATATTCATCTTCAAAATATTCCTTCCAACTTGGATTTGGATTTTTTAACCAGTGATATTTCTTCATATATAAACTACTACCAGCTTTCATATCCATCCTTACTTCTATCCCATCTTGCTGTATTACCTTTTCCGTACTACTATTTTCTTCAGCAAATGATACTGACATAGATGCAATACTAGAAAATATTAGTGACAGCGATAAAAAAATTGACAATAATTTTTTCTTCATATTCCACATCTCCTTTACTTATGTATTAAAACAAGTATTTATATATTTTTTAAAATTTAAAACTTATATTTTTCACATCTTATCTTGCAATCATCTCCCATTAATTAATTTTAATTAATATTCTCATACATAATGTTATCAAAAAAAAAAAAAAAACAATGCTTTTTCTTAATTTTATTAATTAATAAAGGATAATTAATTGTAACTTTAAAGTATATATTTCGATTATTCATTCACAAGCCTTAAAAAGAATACTCTATTAATTGTTTTAACGTTCTACTAAACACGAATATTAAATTCATTTTTATTTTTAATATTCTTTTTTTAACCTCTAATTAACTTCACATTATATTCAAATTAGTATTATTTTCTTATTAAGAAAAATTTATAAGCTTAATTAAGTAAATAGACAAAAAAAATAGACTAACTAATCTAGTAATATTTACTAGAATTAATTAGTCTATCTTATAAAATCTCTTAAATTTTAACTATCTTATTAGAATTTTTCTACTTCTGGGTAATCTTTACCTAAAGTATCAACTGTAACACATTTCATAACCTGTTGAGCTGTTGGTTTATCTCCCCAACCAGTTTTAGTAGTTGCTATCTCATCCACAACATCCATACCTTCTATTACTCTACCAAATGAAGCATACTGTCCATCTAGGTGTGGAGAGTTTTTGTGCATTATGAAGAACTGAGATCCAGCTGAGTTAGGATCCATTGTTCTAGCCATTGAAAGTACTCCTCTTTCGTGTTTTAAGTTGTTAGTGAATCCATTTCCAGTGAATTCTCCTCTTATTGAGTATCCTGGGCCACCCATTCCTGTTCCATCTGGGCATCCACCCTGTATCATGAAGCCTTCTATTACTCTGTGGAATCCTATTCCATTGTAGTATCCTTTGTTTATTAAGCTTATGAAGTTGTTAACTGTGTTTGGAGCTATGTGTGGGTAAAGTTCTGCTTTTATTATTCCACCATTTTCCATTTCTATTGTTACTATTGGATTGTTCATTTCTATAGCCATTTAAATATCCTCACTTTCTTTATTCTCAGTATATTATACCAAAATATATACCCGTATAATATACTATTTTAACCGATATTATTTAAATTCTTTAACTAATTCCTGTCCTATTTCATATCCATCAGCAAATATTTTTCTACAGAAGTCCATATTAAGATTTAGTGTAGCACCTGGCTCAAATTTCTGTTTAGGTCTAGCAACTACAAATTTATCTGCACCAAATTCTTCGATTAATTCTTCTGGCACTTCATAATCATTCTGAGTAGATATTATTACTATTTTATCTGGGTTTACTTCAAATACTGGTTCAACTATAAGGCTTCTGCACATTCCACCGTCTAAACATTCCCCTTCGTAAGCACCTTCTGCTACATCCTCGATAAATCCTTCTTTGAACCCTTTCTGTTTTATAGGATTAAATGGAAGAAGTGAGCTGTATTTTATATATTCTAGACATTCATTCTTGTCTAGTTTTGAAGTTTCAACTATTTTTTCTTCTATACATTTGTCGTGAACTTCTACATAATTTACATATAGAGGTATTTCTGCTCTGCAATCTTCTTCAAGCATGTATAATCCTTTTATTAGGTTGTCGTTGTTTACTTTGTTATCCACTATTTGTACACTTGTACCGCCAAGATTTTCTTCAACGTTGTTCCATATATATGCTAATTTTTCCATATTTCCAGTGGCTAGAAAGTATCCATTTATTGCACCTATTGAAGTACCAGAAATTGCTGCATATTCTTTTATTCCATTTTCGTAAAGAGCTTTTACAACACCCGCTTCATAGGCACCTTTTGCACCTCCACCTTCCATACATAGAGCTATTTTCATTTTCCCATCTCTCTTTCGTTTTTTCATTTTACTATAAAATAAATTTAATAGTTTATAAAATATTATACCCTATATTTCATAGAATTTCACAAAAGTTTTGTAAGTATTGTAGAAATCCTCGCTGCATCCTAATTCTCTTATAGAGTGCATTGATAGTATAGGCGCACCTATGTCCACAGATGGTATGTCTATATGTGTAGAAGATATTGGACCTATTGTGCTTCCACCTCTTTGGTCGGATTTATTTACAAATTCTTGATATTCTACTCCACATTCTCTACAAATTTCTTTATATACAGATATTGAATATCCATCGCTTGTGTATGCTTGTCCAGCGTGAACTTTTATTACAGGACCTTTTCCCATAACTGGTCTGTTTGTAGGATCTGCCATGCCGTTTACATTTGGATGTACAGCATGTGCTAAGTCTGAAGATATTATGAATGAGTTTTCTATTGCTTCAAAGAACTGCTGTCTGTCTTTTCCAAGAGAGATGCATATTCTTTCTAATATGTTTAGAAGCATGTTTGAGTCGGCTCCCTGTTTTGTAGAGCTTCCTACTTCTTCATTGTCAAATCCTACTGCTATACTTATTCCTGATTTTGAATCTGAGTCTAGTAACGCTTCAACAGATGAGTAGTACATTGAAAGGTTATCTAATCTTCCTGTAGATATAAACTCTTCATTAGCTCCTGTGAAGCATCCTTTTTCGTACTCGTATAGGAATATGTCGAAGTCTATTATTTCTTCTACTTCTACATCCAGTTCAGATGCTAGAAGCTTTACCATGTAGTTGTCTTTTTCTAGCTGCTCGTTTATTAACCCAACAAGAGGAAGCATATCAGTCTGTTTGTTGTATTTGTATCCGTCGTTTATGCTTCTGTTCATGTGTATTGCAAGGTTTGGTATTATGCAAACTGGTTTGTTTATGTTTACAATTTTTTCTACTGGCTTAAATGGATTTTCTCCTCTTAAAAATACTCTCCCTGCCATAGCAAGTGGTCTATCAAGCCAAGTGCTTAAAATCATTCCACCGTATCCTTCTGTGTTTAATTTTAGATATGCACCACAGCTTTCCATTTCAGCATTAGGTTTAATTCTAAATCCTGGTGAATCTGTATGTGATCCTATTATTCTAAACCCTTCTTTTTCAATTTCATCAGAGTTTACTTTAAATGCAACTAACGCTGAAGAATTTTTTGTTGTATAGTATTTTTTGCCAACTTCTAGTTTCCAATTTTCTTTTGGATTTAATTTTTCGAATCCATTTTTTTCAAGTATTTCTGCAGATACTGCAACTGCGTTAAATTGTGTTGGACTTTCGTATATGAAATCTAACATATTTTCTGCAAATTTTTTCATCTATTTCACATCCCAATTTTTATTTTTAGTTTGTTTTATTTTTTTGATTAGTTTTTTATTCTTTCACTAAGTCTAGTGTAGTGTATTCTTTGTTTATTTTTTTGATTCCCTGATTTTCAAATGCTATTGTTACATCACTTCCAGCCATTGCAACTACTGTTCCAACACCGAATTTTGGATGGTATACCTTTGAGCCTAGTTTAATATCTTCAGGTTCTGCCATTGTGTTTTCATTTTTGTTAGTTGCATTCATTTTTTTAGCAACTTCTTCTCTGTTCATGCTATTCATGTATTTTTTAGTGTACTTGTCTAGTATGTTGTAGCTGCTCTTAGTGTATGTTAGCTCTCTTTTACCCATGTATAGTTTCTCTATACACTCGTCTGGAAGCTCCTCTATAAATCTAGACTGTATAGCATGGTTTGTTTTTCCGTAAAGTGTTCTTTTTTCAGTCATTGTTAGGTATAGTTCTTCCCTAGCCCTTGTAATTCCGACATAACAAAGTCTTCTTTCTTCCTCTATATCTGAGTCCTTCATAGATTTTATTGCTCTAGAAATTGGGAATAATCCTTCTTCCATTCCTGTTATGAATACAACTGGGAATTCTAGACCTTTAGATGTATGCATTGTCATTAGAGATACTCTATTTGGCTCTTCATCTTCAGTCGTTTCTGATGTAAGTGCCACACTCGTTAGGAATGTTTCTAAAGATTTATCTTCAAGATTTTCATCATCGCTATTTTCAAATTCAAGTGCAATAGATATAAACTCGTTTAAGTTGTCTATTCTATCCTGAGCTTCTTCATATTTACCATTCATGCTGTTCTGATTTTTCTTCATTTCTTCTTCTAGCTCGTATATGTATCCTGTGCTGTCTAGTACTTTTTCTATCAATTTGCTTACAGGATATACTTCTTTTATTGCTCTAAGAGTTCCTACTAGATCTACAAAGCCATTTATTTGTTTTTTAGCTTTTGTTGATATTTCTGAGTTTGAGTCTATGTCTAAAAGTACAGAGTACATACTTTCCTGTTTTAGACTAGCTCTATCCTCTATTTTTTCTATTGTTCTAAGTCCTATTCCTCTTCTTGGTACGTTGATTATTCTTTTTAGAGATATGTCGTCCTGAGGGTTTGCAATTATTCTAAGGTATGCAATTAAGTCTTTTATTTCTTTTCTTTCATAGAATTTTGTTCCTCCATATATATTGTAAGGAACTCCGGCTCTGTTAAGTGCATCTTCTATAGGTCTAGCCTGTGCATTTGCTCTATAAAGTACTGCACAATCGCTGTATTTTCTTCCTTCGCCCTGCACTTTATCTATTATCGTTTCGGCTATAAATCTTCCCTCTTCTAATTCATTTTCTGCTAGTTCTATTTTTATTTTTTCGCCTTCAGTTTTTTCACTCCAAAGTTTTTTTCTTTTTCTTTCTATATTGTTTGAGATTACGTGGTTGGCTGCATCAAGTATTACCTGAGTTGATCTGTAGTTCTGCTCTAATTTAACTACAAAAACATCATCGTAATCCTTTTCAAATTCAAGTATGTTTCTGATGTCGGCACCTCTCCATCCGTATATACTCTGGTCATCATCTCCTACGACACATATATTTTTGTGCCCCATTGCTAATTGTTTTATAAATTCGTACTGAGCCATACTTGTATCCTGATACTCGTCGACCATTATGTATCTAAATCTGCTTCTGTAGTAGTCTAATACTTCTGGATTTTTCTTGAATAGTTCCACAGTTTTTATTATTAAGTCGTCAAAGTCAAGTGCACTGTTTCTTTTTAATCTGTCCTGATATAGAGAATATATGTCCGCAATTTTAGACATTCTTGGGTCTCCAGCGCAGTCGTCTTTATACTGTTTTGGAGATTTTAATTTATCTTTTGCACCTGATATGTAGCTTATTACTGTTTTAGGTTCAAATGCCTTGTCACTTATGTTCAATTCTTTTAAACAGTCTTTTATCAGCGTTACCTGGTCAGCAGCATCGTAAATTACGAAACTTCTGTTGTATCCTATTTTGTTTATGTCTTTTCTAAGTATTCTTACACAGCAAGAGTGGAATGTGCTAATCCACATGTCTTTTGTGTCTGATTCTACAGTTTCTTCTACTCTTTCTCGCATTTCATTTGCCGCTTTGTTGGTAAATGTTATTGCAAGTATATTTGCTGGCTGTACACCTTTATCTATTAGGTGTGCGATTCTAGTTGTAAGCACTCTAGTTTTTCCCGAACCAGCTCCTGCAAGTATAAGAACAGGTCCCTCAGTTCTTTCAACTGCCCGTCTTTGAGACGGATTTAATGTATCTAAATTCATGTGCGTGTTCTCCTTTTGTTCGATTATAATATATATTTTAAGCTATTATAAGAATTTTGACAATGTGAACAAAAAAGGAGCCGTTGCATTAATTTTGCCTCAGCTCCTTAATATTTTTATTTGTACTGTGCGAATTTTGTTTTTATTATTTCTAAGTTTGTTTCATTATTATTAGTTTTATTGTTTTTTAGTTCGTTGTAGATTTTTATTATCCAAGGTGTTTTTAATCCAGCGTTTTTTATCATTTTTTCGTCCATAAATACATCGTCTGAATTTCCTTCTTTTATTATTTCTCCCTTGTTCATTACGTATACATAGTCACATATTTCGTATATCAAATCCATGTCGTGGCTAGATATTACTACTTTTGTGCCATTTTTTTTCATATTTTTTATTATTTCTACAACTGCATCTGTACTTCTTGGGTCTAGTCCTGATGTAGGTTCGTCTAAGAGTACTGTTTCATTTTGCACAGCAATTACTGATGCTATTGCAACTCTTTTTTTCTGCCCATAGCTTAAAAATTGAACAGGCTTATCTATAAATTCGCTTCCGTTTACAGCCTCTAGTGCTTTTTCTATTCTTATTTTTATTTCTTCTTCATCCATACCTATGTTTCTCATAGTAAATGCTATATCGTCGTAAACTTTAGAGTAAAATATTTGTTTCTCTGGATCTTGGAACACCATTCCTACTCTTTTTCTAAGATTGTATAAGTCTTTTTTTCCGTACTTTATTTTTTCCCCATTGTACAGAATTTCTCCTGATTCTGGCTTTAGTATTCCAGTCATATTCATAAATAAGGTAGATTTTCCACATCCATTTTCACCGATTACTCCAATTATATCTCCTTTTGAAAAATCCATATTTATATTTTTTAATGCATTTTTATTTTTTTCATATTTAAATGATAGGTTTTCTATTTTATACATATTTTCACCATCCTAATATCTTTGGAATTTCATTATATGTGGAATTTTCCATCAAATAATTTCATATCTAGTGCTATAGACATATCTTCGTATCTTTTCATCATCCTTTTGTAGAGCATATTTACCAATAACCCCAATGAATTGTATGAGTTTTTCATTCCCATATACCCCATTTTCATTTCCTGAGATTTGTATATTTCGTGTACTTCTTCTAAGAATATGAATATAAATCTGTAGATAAGCATAGCAATTTCTATTACATTGTCTGGTATGTGTAGTTTTTTAAATACTTGTATTAGCTGGTTAAACGGTGTTGTCAGCATCAAGAAATATACACATGTTAGACACGATATTGATCTTGCTAGTATTTTTAATGCACTAGAAAGTCCAAATTTTGATATTCCGATATATGTACTTACAATAGTAAAATATGTCAACATATCTGTTTTTTCTGTGGATATGCTTATGATTATAGCCAGTATGCTCATTATCATAAAGATTAATGGGATTGAAAGTAGCTTTAGATATTCACTTATACCCATTTTGGATGTAGATAGTATTGTTATCGACATAGCAATTATTATAACTATTTGATATACTGGATTTTCTATTATTAATGATATTATTAAAAATAGTATGGAGAATATTGTTTTTATGTATGGATTTTTTCCACTAAGGCTATTTGTGTATGCGTATTTATCTATTATTAGCATCTCTATTCTCCTCCTTTTATTTTAGATATTAGAAAAGCTGCAAGTAATGCAGCTCTCCCTAATTATTATTATACTTTTTATGTTATTAATTGTCATTTTTTATTATTCTTTATTGTCGCTTTTTTCACTTGTTTTAGCTTCAAGTTCTTTTCTCATTTCTTCTCTTCCAGATTTTTTACCTTTTAAGTTTCCTAGTATATAACCTATTATTCCTGCTCCAAATGCAGCCTGAGTTGAGAATAATAAACTTTCTATTTCTCCACTTGGTGGTTCATAGAAACTCGCAAACCATGGTTCATATTCTGGATTTATTTCTGTTATTGCTTCCTCAGCGTGACCGTCAGCTCCTCCGTATTCAGCACCTGGGTTTACTACTAGTGGAAGTACTATTAATACTATTGCTAATATTATTAGTAATATGTTAGTTTTAGTTGTTTTTGACATTAAAATCAACTCCTTCCACATTTTCAACTATTAGGTTGTATACGATTACTGTTAGTATACCTTCTGCTATTGCTATTGGAACCTGAGTTACAAAGAATATTCCTAAGAATTTTATAGCAGATGCCATTACTCCACCTGTAGCAGCTGGGAATGCAAATGCAAGCTGGAATGATGTTACAGTGTATGTAGCTAAGTCTCCAAGTGCTGCAGCTAAGAATACATTTACTTTTCTATTTTTGCATACTTTTTCCATTCCTTTAAATATAAGGTATGATACTATAGGCCCAACTATTGCCATTGAGAATGCATTTGCACCTAATGTAGTTAAACCACCATGAGCAAGTAAGATTGCCTGGAATAATAATACTATTGTACCAAGTACAACTGTTACTCCTGGTCCAAATAGTATTGCACTTAGACCTACACCTGTTGGATGTGAGCAACTTCCATTTACTGATGGAATTTTAAGAGCTGATAGTACAAATACGAAAGCTCCACATAAAGCTAATAGTACTTTTTTCTTTGGCTCTTCTTTCACTATTTTATTGATTGATCTTATACCAACTATGAAGAAAGGTATAAATACTATAGTCCATATTAAAGACCACTGCTTTGGAAGGAATCCTTCCATGATGTGCATTGCACTAGACTGTACTGGATTTAAAACCACTAACATAAGTGCAGCTGCAAGAACTGATTTCATCTTTTCTTTCATTTTTCTCTCCTTTGATTATATATATTTTAAGACATTCAAATATAAAAGAGAGATTTGTTTCAAGAATTTTTGTTTAATCAACCTACTATAAAATAATTCAAAAATAAAAAGTCCTACAAAACTGCAGGACTTAGAAATTTCTATATAATATCTTCTCAAAATCAAAAATTAGCTTTTCTAATACTATATTTTCAAGAAACTTTCCCCATCCCCGAAGAAATTTACTCTATATTTTCGGCAAGTCTCCTGGCTTTGCTTCATCCTACTCATTAACCTTCCCATAATTTGTAATTACAGTGGCTTTATTCTAACTTTCGTCAGCTTCACAGTAACGGGGGCTGCTCAGGTCTTCCACCTGATTCCTTATTAATTCCTTGCGGAAACCGAAAACTATTTATATTCAATTTGTCTTATTAACTTTATTATACTATAGTTTTTTATATTATTACATAAAAAAAGATTACGTGGCTACGTCCTACTCTCCCAGGGGCCTTCGCCCCAA
>NZ_QUGE01000010.1:42564-65191 GCF_003478825.1 Peptoclostridium sp. AF21-18 | reverse complement strand
GTGAGATAGTTTTTTTACTATCTCACAAAGTTCAACAAATTGGGACCCCATCACGCGTGTTTTAACTACAACAAAACTGTTTTTCGCTTACGCGTCGAAGCCTGGAGAAGAGTTTGTCTATATCTCATATGCTTCGCATAGTGACAAAGTTTTTGGTAAATTTTAATTTATTCGCTCTTTTCACTCTAGTAAATCTATAAAAATTATGCCAACAAAAAAGGCTATTGCAAAATTGCAACAGCCTATTTATACTTTTACTCTTCTATTTGTCCATTGACGTCAGGTATTTTTAATTTTTCAGGATCTATTTTTGGAGATTTATCAACAAGTCCAGCAGAAGGGATTGCATCTCCTTCTTTCATAGATTTATCTGGATGTTTTAATATTTTATCTCCTGGTTCAAGGTTTGTAACTATCTTAGTCACATTCTTTCCTGTTTTAACAATAGTAACTTCCTGTTTTTTAAGTATTCCATCAAGATCTTTCATTACATAAGCAGAATCTCCACTCTTTAATACTGCAGTTGTAGGAACTTTGTATTCATTAGATACTATTTCAAGGTCAGCATCTACGTGGAATCCATTTACTAGACCTTCCTGATCTTCAAAAGATATATCTACTTCGTAATAAGATAAATTATCTTTCATTTCTTTTGTCTTAGCAGTAGTTGGTCTATCAGAAACATAGCTTATTCTACCAGTCATTTTTTTATCAGAAGAATTTACTTTTATACTTACAGTCTGATCTACCTGAACTTTTTCTAAATCGTCTTCGCTAACATATCCCTTCATAAAGAACTCGTTACTTACAAGAGATATAAAAGATGTACTCATATCAGTAGAGTTCTGGTCGTTTATGTATACCTTTCCAGCAAATGGAGCAGTGTTTTTAACGTATGCACTACTGTTTAATGCTGATATCTGCGCTTCTACAGAAGAAATCTGAGTATTTATAGAAGCAATAGCATCATTATTTACATTGTCTTTATTGTTTTTACTTAAACGAGATTTCTGAGAGTTTAAACTAGTTAACTGAGATTTTAAAACATTTATCTGCTCTATAACAGAGTTGTCCTTAGTAGTAAAAAGTAAATCTCCATCGTTTACTTCCTGCCCATTTTCAACACTTATATCGCTTAAAGAGTTGTTTTCTGGGTTAGCATACTGTTTTGACTCTCTAGGAGTAACCATACCGTTTATGTCTATATTTTCATAAGCTGGTATTTTATAAATTTCGTATTTTTCCCGAATCTTCTGTTCTTCCTTAGTTCTTCTTACGTAGTCAGTTCCAACCATAAATCCTGCAGCAAGTAGTATCACAACCACAACAGCAGTTCCTTTTTTATGGTTCTTTATGAAATTTCCAAATCCTTTAAATCCGGATATAATAGCATTTTTAATTTTTCCAAAGAAACCTTTAATTTTTGCCATAGTTTCCTCCTTTCATATAATACAATCAAAATATAATTAAAAACCATAATACTATTATAATGAAACTAGTATGTATAAGTCAAAGGTATTTATCAAATTATAGATTTAATTTTATAGTTTTTAAATTTTACAAGCAAAATAATAATGACACTTCAACCTAAAAATTATTGTTAAATATTAAATATAATGAGATAATAATATTAAAGAATTATCAGAAAATTGTGTTTGATATTTCATTCTATTTATATTATATGTCACTTGAATAGAAATTATACAATTTTCAATAAAAAAATAAAAAGAGGTGATTTTTATGGCTAAGAGAAACAAAAATACAAAAGATAACTTACAGAAAAGTTCTTTTTCAAGAGCAATTATAAAAACGAAGAAAGTTAATTTATATATATTTTTTATTGGGCTTGTTTTTAATGCTATATTTGCTATGATTGCAAATAATCTAGCTATTTCAAAGAACGATGGAGTGATGTTGCTTACTTGTACAGTCATGGAAATCATCATTACAGTAGTGCTTACTTACGGAATTATAAAATACTATAGAAGAAAAATAATTTTAACTAATGAGGGAGTTGAGTATATCCCAACATTTGGTAAAAGGAAAAATTATTTATATAGAGAGATAGGATTTGTACAGCTAGATAAAATGAACGATGAAAATTATACTATTTTTTCTAAAGAAGGAAAGAAAATAGCTTCATTTAATAACGGATACGAGGGAATTGAAGAAGCAATAATTGCTTTTAAGGGCAATGGCGTTGAGATAAAGGAAAAAGAAAATGGAAAGTTCGATAATTGGATTTTAAATACAAGAAATAAAATTGAGAAAAATAGAGAAGATGAGATAAAACATATAAAGAGAAAGGATAGACTAGCTCAGATAAATAAAGAAAAAGAAATGATAAGAAAGCTAAATATAGCGATGTGGGTTATTTCTATAGTAGCTTTATTCTTAGGAACTCGTATAAGAAATATTGTTTGGTCTGCAGAACTTCTTTTTATCTGGGGGCTTTATATATATCTATATCCTAAAATGGTCGTTGAATTACCAACTAAGACAAAGGATGGGAGAGAGTTCCACTACGAGATTCCATATGCATCTGCCATTATAGCCTTATTTATGCTATATAATTTACCTAAATTAAATTATGTAAATCATAGCGAGATTAAATTTGGAGTGATTTACTTTTTAATATTATTCTCAATTTATATGATAATGCTAAAAAAACGCAAAATAAGAGAAAAGACTGGCAAAATGGCTACTGTCGCATTAGCAATGCTTTTGATAATAGTTTGTACTACTGATCATTTAAACAATGCACTTACATTTACACCAGAAAATCACGAAACTGTAATTGCACTTGAAAAAGATACCAGTAGATCAGCAAAGGGACTTAGACGTTACTATGCTGATGTAGTGATAGACGGTAAAAAAGAAAATGCATCTATTTCTGCAGCGATATACAATAGTCTAGAAAATTTACCAGAAACAGTAGTAAAATGTAATAGGAAAAGCATTTTTGGATGTGAGTATTATAAAATACATAGATAATTGATAAAAAGTAAAGTTATAAAGGTGAAGAAGTACAATTATAAATGTAAGAAAGTTAAATTGAGAAGTGAGGGGTAGAGTATGAATTTTAATGTTTTGTCAAATAGATACAAATCAGAAAGAAATGTTATGTATGCAAAGAGTGGGGCAGTGGCTACATCAAACCCACAGGCAGCCCAGGCAGGATTAGATATACTAAGAAAAGGTGGAAATGCAGTAGATGCTGCTGTTGCAACTGCTGCAGCACTTGCAGTTACTGAGCCTACAAGCAATGGGATTGGTGGAGATGCATATTCACTAGTTTGGATAGAATCTGAAAAGAAATTATACGGATTGAATTCTAGTGGTTTTGCACCAGAGCTTATGACAAAAGAAGCATATAAAGGACTTGAAAAAATGCCAAGACATGGATTTGGAGCAGTTACAGTTCCTGGAATTCCGGCTGCGTGGGCAGAGTTAAATAGAAAGTTTGGTAAGTTATCATTGTATGAATGTTTAAAACCGGCGATAGATTACGCAAGAGAAGGTTATATAGTTTATCCTAATGTTGCAAAACTTTGGGAGGAGTCTTTTGAAGATTATTCAAATGATTTAAAAGAGCTTGAAAAACTTCCTAAAGATAGAGTTAAGAAGGATGTAGAGGCTGAGCTTGTAGATAAAGAACTTTTAAAAGAATGGTTTGATACATTTACAATAGATGGAAAAGCTCCACAAGCAGGAGATATCTTTAAATGTGAAGCTCAAGCAAAAACTCTTGAAGAAATTGCAAATACTGGTTCAGAAAGTTTCTATAGAGGAAGGATTGCTGAATTAATAGATGAACATAGTAGAAAATTTGGTGGAATGATAAGAAAATCAGACCTAGAAAAATACCATCCTCAGTGGGTTGAACCTATAAGCACAAACTACAAGGGGTATGATATATGCGAAATTCCTCCAAATGGGCATGGAATAACAGTTTTAATTGCATTAAATATACTAAAAGAGTTGGAGTTAGATGAAGAAAAAGAGACTGTGGATAATATACACAAGATGATTGAGTGTATGAAGTTGGCATTTGCTGATTCTAAGAAGTACGTAACAGATCCTAAGAAAATGACTGTTTCTGTGGGTGCTATGTTAAATCAGGAATATGCTAAGAAGAGAAGTGAGCTAATAGGAGAAAAAGCAGTATTTCCAGAAGCTGGAGAGCCATTCTGTGGTGGTACGGTGTATATGTGCACAGCTGACAAAGATGGAAATATGGTATCTCATATACAGAGCAATTATATGAACTTTGGCTCAGGAGTCGTAATTCCAGGAACAGGAATCGCTCTTCACAATAGAGGAAACAATTTTAGCTTAGATGAAAATCACGATAATATTGTTGAGCCATTTAAAAAGCCATACCATACAATTATTCCAGGATTTATCAAACAAAATGGTGAAGCTGTTGGAGCATTTGGTGTAATGGGAGCATTTATGCAGCCTCAAGGTCAGTTCCAAGCAGTTACAAATTTAATTGACTTTGCAATGAATCCTCAAGAAGCGCTTGATGCACCTAGATGGCAGTGGATTGATGGTATGAAAATCGAGGTTGAGGACGATATGAAAGCTGGAATAGCAGAGGGTCTTAAAGAAAAAGGCCACGATGTTAAGGTTGTGTCTGATAAAATAAACATGGGTAGAGGGCAGATAATTCTAAAGAACGAAAAAGGTGGATATATCTGTGGAACAGAAAAAAGATGCGACGGACACGTTGCTGTTTATTAATAAATATTTATAGTGATTGATGTTAAATATGAAAACAATTTGCTTAATTGTTGTTATATATTAAGTTATATTGTAAAATATAATTTGATATTTTGTATATGTGGAGGGAAAAAATGGAAGAAAGAATATGCCCACTGTGTGGGACTAGCGATAAAATAGTAGAAATAGTAAGAGAAGGAAAGGTAAACGAAGAAATTGACAATCCATATAGATGTGAAGGTTGTGGCTGCGAATTTGGTAAAATATACGGATTTATGTACAATGCCATAAAAGAAGTAAGCCTAGCTGTAGAAAAAGACGGTCTATGCAGAAAAATAGTTATGGAAAAAAATATGGTTGGTGCTTGGATTAAAGAATTTGAAGGGCCTTCATTTGACAATATGGAACAGATTTCTGAAGATAAAATAAGAAGCTTAAAATATAGAAGATTTTTAAATAATGTTTTAAAATGCTATGTAATGAGTTGGAGAAATATAAACGAATATGCAGAAACTCATGAAGTAAAAAGAACTGACGTAAATTGGATACTTGAAATGAAAGAAACTGGAAGCAAAATAAGAAGATTCAACGGGTATCTATACGGAGAAGAAGGGAAACTAACAGAAAAAGGTGGAGAACCACTAAAAGGTGATACTGTATTACATGTAGAATCGAATATAGAAGTACCTTACTTCAATGACCTAGTAAAAACCATGGAAAAATTTACTTGCAAAAAAGTATTTAAATAGGGGTATATAAAAGGGTTGTAGTTTTTCAAGATTATTAACTGTACAGCTCAAATCACAAATAGTCTCATCTCCAGGCTTCGACGCCTCACACTTTTATGTAACACATTTATAAGTTGTGAGGCGTCTGTAGATTGTCGAATTTCGACTAATTTGTGACTTTGAGCTAAGCAGAATAAAAATCTATGAAAAAACTACAACCTCTTTTTATATACACATTTAAATACTTTTACAAGTTGCATAATGGGAAGAGAGGGTAAAAAGTTTTAACCAACTATCCAACTGTTCTTGTGTAGTAACCATTAAAGGTGTAAATTCAAAATTAAATTAAAAAATATATAAAATATGATTGTTTTATTGTGATATGAAAAA
Organism: Peptoclostridium sp. AF21-18; assembly: GCF_003478825.1. Classification (NCBI taxonomy): domain Bacteria; kingdom Bacillati; phylum Bacillota; class Clostridia; order Peptostreptococcales; family Peptoclostridiaceae; genus Peptoclostridium; species Peptoclostridium sp. AF21-18. The sequence goes on along the minus strand of NZ_QUGE01000010.1, from coordinate 59,348 downwards.
AGACTAGTTTAACCTTATGCGACAATTCTGCAAGCGCCCCACATCTGCTAAATGTGTTACTCTAACAGTGTGGGGCGCTGAAGCCTGGAGAGGAGATTGGATATTAATTTCGAGCATTAAAAAAGATGGCAACATAAAACATCCTGCGCCATCTTTATATATACATAAAATTATTTATTTAATTTGAATTTACTCTTTAATGGTACTATTCTATTAAATACCATTTTTGATTCAGTTGTGTATTTTGTGTCTACACTGAAGAATCCATTTCTGAAGAACTGGAATTTATCAAGAGGCTGAGCTCCTTTTAACTGAGTTTCTTCAACAAATCCTTCTAATACTTCAAGAGAATTAGGATTTATCTGATCTAAGAAGTCTTTTCCTTTGTTTTCTTCTATATCGTCAAGTATTAATGGTTCAAATAATCTAAATTCTGCTGGAACTGCTGTTTTGCTGTCTACCCAATGTATAGTAGATTTAACTTTACGTCCATCGTTGCTTTCTCCACCTTTTGTTTCTGGGTCGTAAGTACAGTGAACTTCTACAACATTTCCGTTTTCGTCTTTAACGCAGCCAGTACATTTTACGAAATATGCACCTTTAAGTCTAACTTCGTTTCCTGGGAATAATCTGAAGTATTTTTTAGCAGGTTCTTCCATGAAATCTTCCTGTTCTATGTATAATTCTTTAGAGAATGTAACTTTTCTCTTACCTTTTGTTTCGTCTTTAGCATGGTTTTCAACTTCAAGAACTTCTACCTGATCTTCTGGATAGTTGTCTATAACTAATTTAACAGGTCTTAAAACTGCCATTGCAAGAGGAGCTTTTGGCTGTAAGTCTTCTCTTAAGAAGAAGTCTAATAGCTGGCTATCTACAGTAGAGTCTGCTTTAGCAACACCTATTTCAGCACAGAAGTTTCTTATAGATTCTGGAGTGTATCCTCTTCTTCTAAGTCCAGATATTGTTGGTATTCTTGGATCGTCCCAACCATCAACTATGTTGTTATCAACAAGTAATTTTAATTTTCTCTTACTCATTACAGTGTTAGTCATGTTTAATCTAGCGAACTCTATCTGTCTTGGTACGCTTTCCATTTCACATTCTCTAACAACCCAGTCGTAAAGAGGTCTCTGTTCTTCAAATTCTAGAGTACATATAGAGTGAGTTATTCCTTCTATAGCATCTTCTAGTGGGTGAGCAAATGAGTACATTGGGTATATACACCATTTATCTCCTGTGTTGTGGTGAGTTGCATGAGCTATTCTGTATATAACAGGATCTCTGAAGTTGATGTTAGGGCTAGACATATCTATTTTAGCTCTAAGAACTTTTTCTCCATCAGCAAATTCACCGTTTTTCATTCTTTCAAATAAATCTAAGTTTTCTTCTACAGATCTATTTCTGTAAGGACTTTCTTTACCTGGTTCAGTAAGTGTTCCTCTATATTCTCTTATCTGGTCAGCGTTTAAATCACATACGAATGCTTTACCTTTTTTGATTAATAAAACCGCTCTGTTGTACATTTCTTCAAAGTAATCAGAAGCGAAGAATAAATTGTCCCAGTTAAATCCTAACCAGTTTACGTCATTTTTTATTGAGTCTACATATTCTACATCTTCTTTTGTAGGGTTAGTATCGTCAAATCTCATATTAACCTTACCAGCGAATTCTTTAGCAAGACCAAAGTTTAGGCATATACTTTTTGCGTGTCCTATGTGTAAGTATCCGTTTGGTTCTGGTGGGAAACGAGTAACTATACTTTTATGTTTTCCTGTTTCTAAATCATCAATGATTATATTTTTTATAAAGTTAGATGATACTGTTTCATTTGCCATATTATTATTCCTCCAAAGCATATATTTTGAATTTCTATTTATTAAAATCGCTCAATAGAATAGAAAAATCCAGTTTAATTTTATTTATAATATACATTAATTTTAATCTAATATATGAAAAAAATAAAGAGGATAAGAAGAATTTATGATATTTTTTGAAACTAATTGCTGTAATTTAGAATTAAAAATATCTTCTGAGTACATAGAAAACGTTTTGGGTATAAATAAAATATGATAAAAATTAGAAATAAATTTAAAAAAGATGTATAATGAAAAAAAGAAATTAATACATAAAAACAATTTTAGTAAAACTAATAAAGAGAGAGTGATTTTTATGAAGAAATTTTTAAAAATTTTGGTTGGACTTCTTGTAGTGGTAGTCTTGGCACTTGGAGGGCTTTTCTACGCATTGCAGCCAGAAGGGGGAATGCAATGGGATACTACAGGAAACAGAGAAATAACTAAAGAAGATATTATAAAGATGGGAATACTGCAAAGCCTTAAATTCAACAAAGAAACAGAAAGCTTTGAAGGAAGCATAAATTTAACAGCAGAGGACATAAGCAACATAGTTTATACATTTATGAAAAATTATGAAGACGATATGATGCCTAACGATATAAAAATAGAAGATAATAAATTGATGGTAACTGTTCCTGTTGAGATAGAGTTTATTAAAACTAAAGCTACAGTAAGTGTAGTGCCATCTGTAGAAGACGGAGCATTAGTTGTCAATGTGGACAATGTTAAGGTTGGTAAAATAAATATTCATGGTGGTCTACTTGGAAAGATAATGGCATCACAGCAGAATGAAATTCCATTTGAAATAAGAGATAGATCAATTATAATTCCTAAAGAAACATTAAAACCTATAAATCTTACAGGAATAAAGATTGAAAACAACGAAATAAAAGCTGATATGCGGATTACTTTAAAGGATGCAATTCAGTATGCTTATGACATATTAGTTCAATATGGAAACTCTTTAAAACCAGCAGCATAGTATAAAAATCTAAAGAATTAATAAAAAACGGCTTGAGATAGTAAAATAACTACTCAAACCGTTTTTTTATATGATATAATCTTTTCTAAGGATTCAAAATAAAATTAAAAAGAAAGAGGATTGAAAGGAGATAAAATGAAGAATTTTAAGTCATACGCTATTTCATTTATAATAACTGCGGTGTATGCGTTTGTAAAATTGCCAGTGCTTAGAGTAGATTTCACATCTTTATACTATGTGCTAGCGATGTTCTTTGTAATCGCTGGAATACTTAACATAGTATTTGACAGAGAAGAACAGAGATTTACAATTACAAACAAAAGGAATTTTAAAATAGCTATAGGTATTTTAGCAATTGCAGTTGTTTTACCGACTTTAGCATCTACACCAATTATAAGAGCTAAGGCATACAGAAACTTACTTGGGACTGTCAAAGAAAGTGAATTTACAAAGGATGTCAGCCCTGTAAATGTAAATGAGATAAGAATAGTCGATGAAGATATGGCTATGAAACTAGGAGATAAAAAATTAGGTGAAGTACCAGCAATAGGGAGTGTATCTAAACTAGGTGAATTCCACATACAGAAAGTAAAGGATAAACTTTACTGGGTAGCACCTCTAGTTCATAGAGATTTTATAAAATGGGTAACAAATATGAGTGGTACAAATGGATACGTTATGGTATCTGCAAATGACCCTCAAGACGTTAAACTTGTTCAGAAAGCAAATGGAGAAGATGTAAAAATAGTATATCAGCCAGATGCGTACATACTTCAGGATTTACATAGACACGTTTATATAAATGGTGGTATGAGTAAAGGTATGGCAGATTATACATTAGAAATAGACGACAATGGTAAACCATATTGGGTAGTTTCTCTTTATGAACATAAAGTAGGATTTGGTGGAGCTAATGTAAATGGAACTGCTATAGTTGATACGAAAACAGGAGAAACTAAATTCTACTCTATAAAAGATACTCCAGAATGGGTAGATAGAATTCAGCCAGAAAGTTTTGTAGTTGATCAGATAAACAGTTGGGGAGTTTATGTAAATGGATTTATAAACTCAGTAATATCTGAAAAAGGTGTATTAAAAGCTACAGAAGGAACATCTTTAGTATACGGTGACGACGACAGATCATACTGGTACACAGGAATAACTTCAGCAGGTGGAGATGAATCTACTATAGGATTTATGCTTGTCGACTCAAGAACTAAAGAAGCAAAACTTTATAAACAGCCAGGTGCAACTGAAATGGCTGCCATGAAATCTGCAGAAGGTAGTGTTCAGGAAAAGAACTATGAAGCAACATTCCCAGTTATGTACAATATATTAGGACAGCCAACATATGTATCATCACTAAAAGATAAGGCTGGTCTTGTTAAGAGAGTTGTATTCGTATCTGTTGAGGACTACAACATAGTTGGAGTAGGACGGGATAAGGCTGAAGCTATGAAGAACTACAAAGATGCATTAGAATCTGGTGGAAGCAGCTTAGAAATAGACGAATCTGATGAATTTGATAAAGAGCTAGAAGGTACTGTTAAGAGAATTGCTGCAGATACTAAAAATGGCAATACAGTATATTATCTGACTTTAGACACAGATGAAGGAAATATATTCTATGCAACTTCTAAAATTTCTAAAGAATTACCTCTTACTAAAGAAGGAGATAAAATAAAAATTACATTCTCTAAAGATGAAAAAGATGTTATAGAAATAGATGAGTTTGACAACTATAATATAGGTAAACCTGCTGAGCAGAAAGAAGAAGCTAAGCCAAAAGATAAAAAATCAGAAGAGAATACAGCCGATAAAAAAGAGAATAAAGACAAGGAAACTACGGATAAAGTAGAAACAAAAGAACAATAAAAATATGATACTGCTATAAAAACATTTCGATATGTTTTATAGCAGTATTTTTTTATTATGAAAAATTAAAAACTTTATAGCTAAAAATAAAATTATATAGATTTAAAGCAAAACTGTAAAAATAGTTTAGTTTATAAATAAAAATAGTATATAGATTATATTTATATAAGTAATTGAAGTGTATAGATACAATCTATTTTATTTTTTGCACAAATTATAATAATCTATATATTGTAGCATAATAAAATAAGGGGGGTATTTTTTTATGAATACTAAAAAATTGACATTTAGTGCTATGTGTGTTGTTGTAAACCTTGTATTAGGAACTGTTATGGGTATGATACAGATACCACTTCTATTCCTTGATACTATAGGTACTATACTTGGTGCAGTTGTACTTGGACCATTATGGGGTGCTTTAATAGGTGGATGTAGTAACCTTGTACTAGGTGTTATATCAGATCCTACAAACATACCATTCGCACTAGTAAATATAGCTACAGGTCTTATAGTAGGATTTATAGCTAAAAAAGGAAACTTTGGTTACAAAAAAGCTATCATAACAGGTATCATACTTGCTGTAGTTTGTCCTATGATAGGAACACCTATATCAGTTTATATGTTCGGTGGACTTAGCGGAAGTGGAGCTGACTTATTAGTTGGAGCACTTTTACAGGCAGGACAGCAGATATTCACAGCAGCATTTATACCAAGAATATTAAGTAATATAGTTGATAAACCATTATCTTGTTTATTAGTTGTATTATTTATATCTAAAATGCCTAAGAATTTCCTTGCTCAGTTTAAATCACAGGAAAACTAAAGCTGGCGAGGAGTTTATAAAATCCCAAATAAATCTTTGCAAGCTAAAAAAGAGTCATCTTATATACGTTAAAAACGTTTTGAGAAGGCTCTTTTTTGTTGTAAAATCTAATTATGTAGAAATTTAAAAATTAAAATTTTTTGGAGGTAATAAATTATGAAGGATATTATACTTGTATCTCATTGTATGTTAAATACTTTCTCTAAGGTAGAAAGTTTTGGAGAAGAAGAAGGAAGAGAAGAAGCTAGAAGAAAGGTAATGAAAACAATTATAGAAAATGGAATTGGGATAATTCAGCTACCATGTCCAGAGCTTATAATGTATGGAACAAAGAGATGGGGACACGTTAAAGACCAGTTTGACACACCTTATTTCAGAAACGTATGTAGATGTGAATTTGAAATATACTTACAGCAGCTACAGGAATATATAAACAACGGCTACAATATAATAGGAATATTAGGTATAGATGGAAGTCCATCTTGTGGAGTAGACCTTACTTGTGTTGGAGATTGGAGAGGAGAAATAGGAAGTAATCCAAATCTTAGACAGACAATAGACAGCATAAAATATGTAGGAGAAATGGGAGTACTTATGGACGAAATTTCAAAAATACTTTCTGAAAATGGAATAGAATTAGAAATGTTCGGATTCCAGACAGAAACAGCGGATAAAATCTGTGAAAGAATAGAAAACGCTGTCAAATAAAAAAATAATAAAAAATAAGGTGTAATAAATATTTTTTACATAAATTTTAAAATTTTCAGAAAAAAAGTTGCAATATTGGAAATAATATGTTTTAATATACTTATCAAAAAAAACAGAATAATAAACCAAGGTAGAGGCGCTATTGTTCAATAGTATCTAGAGGAGTTGGCAGACGTTGAATTTAGAGAAAGGGGATATAGCCGAAGATAGAATGTATGGCAATAATTCTTTCTGGGCCTGTATATAACATATGCAGGACTGTCGCTTTAATAAGTGTTGAGCTACAAGGTTACTTTGTATGAATACAGCGGTTCAAAGTTTCCTTTGGACCGTTTTTTTATTAGAAATAAAGTAAAGGGCGATATATTTGGCAAAATTATAGAAATTTGCAAAAGGTTTTTATTATTCATTAGGAGGTAAAAGAATGAGTGTAGTTGTACAGAAATACGGTGGAAGCTCTGTTGCCGACACTGACAAAATTAGAGCAATAGCAGAGGGAATAATAGAAAGAAAGAAAACTGATCCTAACATAGTAGTAGTTGTTTCAGCTATGGGAAAAACTACTGATGGATATATAAATATGGCTAAATCAGTAACAGATAAACCTTGTAAAAGAGAACTAGATGCTCTTTTATCAACTGGTGAAATGATATCAGCTTCAATGCTTGCCATAACTTTAGAAGCTCTAGGCTGCAAAGCTATAAGCTACAATGCTTACCAGTTAGACATACATACTAGTGGAAATCATGGAAAATCATTAATAGATGATATAAATGTTGATAGAATACAGGAAAGTTTAGATGAGGGATATGTAGTAGTAGTTACTGGATTCCAGGGAATTAATGACGAAGGAGATATCACTACTCTAGGAAGAGGAGGATCTGATACTTCAGCGGTTGCATTAGCAGTTAAATTAAACGGAAAATGTGAAATATATACAGACGTAGATGGAGTGTACTTCACAGATCCAAGAGCATATGCAGATGCTAAAAAACTTGATGAAATAGAATACGAAGAAATGCTAGAACTTGCAAGCTTAGGTGCAAAAGTTATGCATTCAAGAAGTATAGAACTTGCTCAGAAATATGGAGTAGAAGTATATGTAGGACGTACATGTGGAACAGTAAAAGGAACATACATAAGAGGAGGAAAAAACATGAAATTAGAAGATAAAGTAATAACAGGAATAGCAACAAGTGATGCAGATAGCTCAATAACAATAAAAGAATTAGATATGGACAACGTATCAGCTCTATTTGAAGATATAGCAAATAAATCTATAAGCGTGGATATGATAAGCCAGACAGCTCCAATAGACGGAAAATTAAACGTATCATTCACTATACCAAAAGATGAAGTAGATGAATGTATAGAATTAGCTAAAAAATACACTTCAGATGAAAATATAGCTGTAGACAACGATATAACTAAATTCTCATTAGTAGGACTTGGAATGAAACACACTTCTGGTGTTGCTTCAAAGGTATTTAGAATATTCAAAGAAAACAATATAAGAGTAAAATTAATAACAACATCAGAAATAAGAATAACTTGCGCAATAAATACTTCAGACAAAGAAGTAGCTATACAGAAAATGTGCGAAGAATTTAATGTATAAGATAAATTGAAAGAAAGTAGGGAATAGGATATGAAACTTCATGGGAGTATGGAAATAAAAAACGACGAACTTTATATTGGTGGTGTAAATTGCCTAGATATGGTAAAAGAATACAAAACACCTCTTTATGTATTTGACGAGCAGCTTATAAGAGATAATTGTAGAGAATACAGAAAATATTTTAAAGCTGAAGAAAATGGAAATAGAGTGGCATACGCAGGTAAGGCATTTTTACCAGGGTATATGTGCAGACTTATAAAAGAAGAAAAGATGTGTCTTGATGTAGTATCTGGCGGGGAATTATACACAGCTCATAAATCAGGATTCCCAATGGAGAACATATTCTTCCATGGAAACAATAAAACAAGAGAAGAAGTTGAGATGGGTGTAGAATATGGAGTTGGAAAATTTGTAGTTGATAACTTCTATGAATTAGATTTATTAGAAGAAATTTGCGAAAGAGAAGATAAAGTACAGGAAATATACTTTAGAATAACTCCTGGTATAGAAGCTCATACTCACGAGTATATAAAAACAGGACAGATAGATTCAAAATTCGGATTTGCACTTGTAAATGGAGATTTATACAATGCAATCGAAAAATTAAAAGAGTACAAAAGAGTTAAATTAGTTGGACTTCATGCACATATAGGTTCTCAGATATTTGAGCTTGAACCATTCCTTGATGAAGTAGATGTTATGATGAAACTTGTTAAGGAAATAAAAGAAAACTACGGTATAGAGTTAACAGATGTAGATTTAGGTGGTGGAGTTGGTGTTTATTACACTGAAGAAGATAAACCAAGAGCTATAAAAGATTTCTGTGAGTCTATAATTGAAAGAGCAGAAAAAACTTGTGCTGAGTTAGGTATGGAAGTTCCTCACCTTGTTATAGAGCCAGGTAGATCTGTAATAGCAAATGCAGGAAGTACTCTATACACAATAGGTTCAATAAAAGATATTAAAGATGTTAGAGTGTATGTAAGTGTTGACGGTGGTATGACTGATAATATCAGACCATCTCTATATCATGCAGGATACGAATGTAGTATCGTAAATAAGATGAATGGAGATACAGAAAATAGAGTAACTATCGCTGGAAAATGCTGCGAAAGTGGAGATATCCTTATAAATAATGTTGCAATTTCTGAGATAGAAAGTGGCGATATTTTAATTACTACATCAACAGGAGCTTATGGATATTCAATGGCTTCAAACTATAACAAAATACAGAAACCAGCTGTAATAGCTGTAAAAAATGGTGAAATAACACCAGTATGTAGAAGACAAACATTCGAAGATGTACTTGCTTTAGAATTATAAAACTTAGGGCTGTTGTAAATTGCAACAGCCTTTTTTAGAATAATCTTTTATGAATTTACTATCTGTATAAGAGCGGGTAAATCAAAATTGGCTAAACCTGTGTTATTATGAGGAGCATATGAGATATAGACAAACTTTTCTCCAGGCTTCGACGTGCGTGTAGGTAAATTATTTTGTTGTAATTAAAACCCACGTCTGCAGATTGTCGAGAGAGTTTTGTCTATATAACTCATATGCTAAATACTATCAATATTTTAGCCAATTTTGATTTATACCGCTCTTTTTAAGTTAGTAAATTCATAAAAGATTATGGCTAATAAAATGGGCTTGTTGCAAGTTTGCAAGTAGCCCTAATTTTTTATAATTCTGAAGCTGCGTACATCGAGCATGAAGAATGAGAATAATAAAGGTAAAGACATATATGTAAAGATATGTTAAAATTATATTGAATAAGTAGGAGGGATATTATGAAATTTAAAATAAAATTGATTGCGCTTAGTATGGTTATGGCTCTTAGTTTGACTGCGTGTAAGTCTGATGATGGTTCTGAGCTTTTTAATGATGGTCAGATAGCTTTAGAGAAGCATGAGTACAAGACTGCGATGCAGAAGTTTTCTGATGTACTTGAAGGCGATAGTGAGAATAAGGTTGCCAGAGATATGTACGGTCAGGCAATGAGAATGTTAAGAGTTGAAGAATATGAGAGCGATGAAGAGTATGAAAAGGCATTAAAGGAAATAGAAAAGATTCTTCGGTTAAAGAATGGTTCTTCAAAGATAAAGAAGGAAGCTGAGCAGAAGAAGGCTGAGCTAGAAAAATTGGTTGAGAATTTAAATGCTGAGAGAGAAGAGAGAAAGCAGAATGCAAAGGAAGCTGCTAAAAATAATAAAGGTCAGGTAGAGTCTGATGCGCTTCACTCAAATGCAACACATCCAAACGCTAATAAACCAGAAAAACCAAGTGATAATAGTAGTTCTGGAGGAAGTTCTTCAGGAAACTCTTCAAGTGGAAATGGTGGAAGCAGCAATAATAGCGGAAACAGTGGAAATCAGTCAGGAGGAAGTTCTTCAGGTGGTTCTTCTAATGAAGGAGGATCTTCAGGAGGAAATTCATCAGGAGGTTCTTCAGGTGGTGGAGAAAGCTCTGGAGGAGAATCAGCAGAATAGAAGATATAAGTTAGAAAGGAATTAAAATGAGAATAAATAAATACATAGCTTCGTGTGGAGTTGCTTCAAGAAGAAAGGCAGAAGAGCTTATAATTTCTGGGAGAGTAACAATAAATGGCGAGCTAATAACTGAATTATCTACAACAGTAGATGAAACAAAAGATATAGTAGAGGTCGATGGAGTGGCTATAAATCAGGAAGAAAAGAAGGTGTACATACTTCTTAACAAGCCTGAGGGATATATAACAACTGTAAAAGATCAGTTTGATAGACCAAGTGTGCTTGATATATTAAAGGATGTAGATGAGAGAGTTTACCCAGTTGGTAGACTTGACTACGAAACAAGTGGGCTTTTAATCCTTACAAACGATGGGGATTTAACTTACAAACTTACTCATCCTAAGCATGAGGTTGAAAAGACTTATTTAGCAATGGTAAATGGTATAATCACTCCTGAGGAGAAAAGACGTTTTGAAAACGGATTACAGATAGAGGATTACACAACTGCAAAGGCTAAGTTAAAAATCGTGAAGGTGAACGAGGAAAAGAATTATTCAGTTTGTAAGATTACTATTCACGAAGGAAGAAATAGACAGGTTAGAAAAATGTGCAAGGCTATAAATCATCCAGTGAGAAATCTTAGAAGAATCCAGATGGGAAGAATAAATATAAGAGGACTTGAAGTTGGAGAATATAGAAACCTAACTGATGAAGAAGTGGCATACTTAAAAAGTGTAAAATAAATTACTAGCTAAAAAAGACACAGTTCAGATTGGTGGAATGAAGTTTACAATAGACTTCGATTAATAAAAATTTATAAAAATAAACAGAAATTTATAAAAGGGGCTTTTTTTAAAGTCCCTTTTTCTATAGAAGTATTGATTAAATAAATGAATTAAATTTTAAATAAAGTAGATTAAATAATTGTATTAAATGTTTAAGTTGGTTATAATATAATGTGGAAAAAATAAAAAGATAAAGTGAAGTGATTATACACAACGACTTTTGTTATTGTAGTTTTTTACGAAAAGAGATGGATATATGAAAAAGAGAAATAATTTTGACAATGTAAACAATATCGCCAAGATGTACATTAAAGAGGTCATTGGAGAAGGCGATATTTGTATAGATGCAACTATGGGGAATGGATACGATACTGTATTTTTAGCTGAGTTAGTTGGCGAAAATGGCAAGGTTTATGCTTTTGATGTTCAGGAAGAGGCGATAAAATCTACTGAAAAGAAAGTTAAAAAGCTTGAGTTTGAGGATAGGGTAGAGCTTATTTTAGATGGACACGAAAATATAAGCAACTATGTTAAAGGCAGCATCAAGTGTGCAGTGTTTAATTTAGGGTATCTGCCAAGATGCGAGCATAGGATAATAACTAAGCCAGATACAACTATAGAGGCTATAAAGCAGTCGGTGGCATTGCTTGAGGAAAATGGAGTGGTTTGCATTTCAATCTATACAGGTCATGAGGGTGGAATGGAAGAAAGAAATGCAGTATTTGATTACGCAGCAAATTTAGATCAAAAGGAGTATAATGTGTTTGAATCTAAGTTTATAAATCAAAAGAATAACCCGCCATCTATAATATTAATAGAAAAGAAAAAACAAGTATAAAGAAAAGTTTCCAAAAAATAAAAATATGACAAAAAAATTGCACTTACATATTAAAAATAAGTGGATAAAGTGTTATAATATGGTAGAGAAATGAATCTTTATATATGCTCGATGTCAATATACAGAAAATTTGAATATATGTATATTGAGCTGCATTCTTAATAAAAATAAAGATATAGGGTAAAAGGAGAAAGAAAAAATGGATGAAACATTAAAAGACAGTAAAAAGCTTATCTCAGATATACAGACACAGTATACTAGATTAAGTAAAGGTCAGAAGTTAATAGCACAGTATATACTAAATAATTACGACAAGGTTGCATTTATGACTGCCTGCAAATTGGGGGAAACTGTCGGAGTTAGTGAATCAACAGTTGTAAGGTTTGCAAATGCACTAGGATATTCAGGATATCCTAAACTACAGGCAGCTTTACAGGAATTAATAAAAAATAAATTGACTACAGTTCAGAGGGTTGAAATGGCAAACGACTACTCTGATGAAAATACAATACTTAACAAAATCCTAAAAGGGGATATAGACAACATAAGAGAAACTCTTGAAGAAATAGATGGAGAAGCATTCCAGGAAGCTGTTTCTAGATTATTAAAAGCTAGAAAAATATACATACTTGGAATGAGAACATCATTTGTTGTTGCTCAGTATTTAGGATTCTACTTAGGAATAATACTAGACAATGTTCATACTGTAAGAATGGACATGGGGGATGCATTTGAGCAGATAGTAAGAATTGGTGAAGATGATGTTGTAATAGCATTTAGTTTCCCAAGATATTCTAAAAAATCATTCCAGCTAGTAAAATATGCTAAGGAAAAAGGAGCAAAGGTAATATCTATAACAGATAGTTTATTTGCGCCAATAGCTTCAGTATCTGACAATACGTTAATAGTTAAGAGTAATATGGCGTCATTTGTCGACTCACTAGTTCCTGCAATGAGTGTGGCAAATGCACTAGCAGTAGCAGTAGGTATGAAGGAAAAAGAAGATATAAAAGAACATTTCGACGATTTAGAGCAGATGTGGGATAAATACGGAATGTTTGAATAAGAAATTTATATAAATTTTGGAGGTAGTGATATGAAGAATTTTGACTATAATATTCCTACAAGAGTACATTTTGGTAAAGGACAGATATCTAAGTTAAGAGGTGAAGTTAAAAACTTTGGACACAATGTTCTTCTTGTATACGGTGGAAATAGTATTAAAAGAAATGGAATTTACGACCAGGTTATGGAACAGTTAAATGATTCTGATATCAATGTATTTGAGCTTTCTGGAATTGCTCCAAACCCAAGAATAGACTCTGCTAGAGATGGTGTTAAACTATGTAAGGAATGTAAGATAGATGTAGTACTTGCAGTTGGTGGAGGTAGCGTAATCGACTGTAGTAAGCTTATAGCAGCTGGAGCGTTTTACGATGGAGATCCTTGGGATTTAGTGCTAAAAAGCTCTCTTATAAAAGAAGCACTTCCAATAATATCAGTACTTACTCTTTCAGCAACAGGTTCAGAAATGGACGGATTTGCTGTTATATCTAATATGGAAACAAATGATAAATTAGGTATGGGTGGAAAAATTTTAAAACCTAGAGTATCAATACTTGATCCTGAATACACATACACAGTGCCTGCAAACCAGACAGCTGCTGGAACTGCAGATATAATGAGCCACATTATAGAAACATATTTCCACGATGTTGAAGGTGCTTATTTACAGGATAGATTCGCTGAATCACTATTAAAAACTTGTATAGAATTTGGACCAATAGCTGTTAAGGAGCCAGAAAACTATGATGCAAGAGCAAACTTAATGTGGGCTAGCTCTCATGCAATAAATGGTATGATTTCTTACGGAACAGATGTGGGTTGGTCAGTTCATCCAATGGAACACGAATTAAGTGCATACTATGATATAACTCATGGTGTTGGACTTGCAATCCTTACTCCAAGATGGATGAAACACATATTAAGCGACAAAACTGTAGGTAAATTTGTCGATTACGGTGTTAATGTATGGGGAATTGATTCTTCACTAGATAAATTTGAGATAGCTAATATGGCTATTGAAAAGACTTATGATTTCTTCGCAAGTATAGGAATACCAATGAATTTAAGAGAAGTTGGTATAGATGAAGAAAACTTAGAAGTTATGGCTGAATTTGCATCTAAAAGAGGTGCAAAATATGGATACGTATCTCTAAGTAAAGAAGATGTATTAGAAATATATAAAATGAGTTTATAGGATAAGGGAAAAGGATTGATAAGCATCAACGCTCCAGGCAATCGAGTTGCATTGTCGCTGTTGATTGCTTATTCAGTCCTTTTTTTACTGCTAATAAACTCGTTTTATATATGGGAAGGAAATAAATATTTTCTCAAACTATGAAAAAAGAAAAATTTCATATATAATTAGATATGAAAGGAAGTGGATCATTTTGGAAAAAGAAAAAGAAAGTTTAAGACTAGGATTTAGCGATGTTTTTATTCTAATAATAGGATGTATTATGATGGCGATTTCGCTAAATTTATTCTTCAATCCTTATGGAATTGCATCTGGTGGGATAACTGGGCTTGCAGTTGTTCTTAATATGCTTTTTGGAATTCCTCTATGGATTGTTAACCTTGTTCTAAACGTACCGCTATTTATCGCAGCGTACAAGATTTTGAGCAAGAGAGACTGTATCAAAACAGTACTAGGAATAATATTATTAACAGTTGCGTTAAAGGTGACTGAGAGTATGTCTTCAATATTCATAACAGAGGACATTTACCTAATTATAATACTCGGTTCAATACTTATGGGTATCGGGCAGGGGTTAATCCTTAGAATAAGTGGTTCTACAGGTGGTACAGACTTAATGGCTTTATTAATTAATAAGGTGTTCCCAACATTGAGTATACCAATTCTTTTAGGAATTATAGACTGTGCAGTAATCGTTATGTCAGGATTTGCAACAGGTCAGATAGAAATAGCACTGTATTCTTCTGTTTCTTTATACATAATTATAAAGGTTAGCGACCTTATGATAGAAGGATTCAACTATTCTAAGTCATTTATGATTATTTCTGATCATTCAAAGGAAATCACAGACAAGATAATGGAAGAGTTAGACAGAGGTGCGACTTTCCTTAAAGGTGAAGGTGCGTACACTGGTGCTGATAAAAATGTTATTTTGGTTGTAGTTGAGAAGAAAGAGGTTGTTGCGCTAAAAAGGCTTGTAAGAGAAGTCGATCCTAAAGCATTTATAATAATAACTGATATACATGAAGCATTAGGTAATGGATTTAAACCGGTAACAGCAGAATAAGATTAATATTTTTGTTATAGGAGGCTTTTGAGGAAGTCTCCTTTTTGGTGCTTGGAAAAAATATATCTCCTTCTCTCCAGGCAGTCGAGCTGCATTGTCGAGTGCGGAGATATATTTAATTTCCAAGCAAAGAAAGTAAACTTAGCAAAAGCCTCTATGTAATAAAAATATTAATCTTTTTCTTAGCTGTTACCTTGTTTAAAGTAGAGAATGGAGAATAGGATTGCACATTCAACACATTATATGCCCTATTGATGTAAAACCTATTTACAATACTTTTTTGTGATTCTATAATGAAGGAAAGTATTGGAAAGGGGTGATTTTTATTAAAGTTAAAAGGGAGACTATTTGCGAGGATACGTTGTATATTATTCGTGAGTATTATAAATTAAATACAGAGCCATTGTTTTCTGTTCTTGCTAAAGATTGTGTTTGGCTAAGTATTGGAAATCTTTTGGCTTTTGGAGCAGAGGCAGTAAAGTCTTGGTTTAAGGATGGATTTATCATGCCACCTTTCGATTTAGAGGAGCCTGAATTTTATAGAATTGAAACTGGAAATGAAGATCAGCTCATGGTGCTTGGGGAGTATATGCTATATGCAGATGAAGCATCTAAAATGATTTGTATAGAAAAGCAGCGTGCGACATTCTGCTATAGAAGAGAAGGCGACGAGTATAAACTATACCATATGCACGTTTCTAATGAATATAATGAACTTGTTGGGGATGAGATTTTCCCTGTGCAGGTTACTCGTCAAACATATCAGTATGTGCAGAGTCTATTAAAGGAAAGTGGAAGATCTAAAGGATGTAAGATTTCTGTAAAGGAAAATGGTGGTATAAGCTTTATTGATTGCGAGATGATAGAGTATGTGGAGGCTGTTGAAAGAGAATGTGTTTTACATATGGTTAATGGGGATAGGCAAGTTCAGACACCTATGGGTGAGATAGAGAAAGATTTGCCATCTCATTTTTATAGATTGCATAGAAGTTATTATATAAATTGTCACTATGTTTCGAGAATTGAGAGATATAAGTTGACGCTTGTTACAGGGGAAGAGCTACCTATACCTAAAATGAGGTATATGCAGATTCGAGAAGATATAAAGGCGATTTTAGAAAAAAAGAATAGTAGGGATTAATTTAGCAAGTGATAAACTTTGCTTGATGTTAAGTATTAAGTAAAGCTCTAAATCATATATCCTAAAAGAAATAGTTGTCATTTATGTAGCAGCTATTTTTTTATTTTCAAAAGTTTATTTAGTAAATAAATGGTTATTTAAAATAAACGTGAAGCGAGGATTTAACAAAAATTGCACATTCAACACATTATATGCCCTATCGATGTAAAACCTATTTACAAGTTTTTTTCGTAAATTTATAATATAGAAAAACATTAAAATATTTGAAAATATAATGTATTTATAAAGGGTAGTAGAGAAATAAAAAGGGGTTGATTTATATGGTGTTATTTGAAAGAATGTT
>NZ_QUGE01000010.1:0-42554 GCF_003478825.1 Peptoclostridium sp. AF21-18 | reverse complement strand
TGATTTATATGGTGTTATTTGAAAGAATGTTTAGACAGACAGACAGACAGACAGACAGACAGACAGACAGACAGACAGACAGACAGACAGACAGAAAGACAGACAGAAAATAAAATTGCCTTTTTTTGTGCAAAATTGAGTAGTGATACATCAAGGCATTATTGCACCTATTTTTAGGTATGGTAATGTCTTTTTTAGTAGTAGAAATGCTTTGATTTACAAGAATGTATAGGATAGAAAGGTGGTAATTTTATGAATAAGAATTTTAGAAAATGGTTAGCTTGTGCAGTAGCGGTTACGATAGCGGTATATAATGCGCCGTATAGTGTTGAGGCGTTAGAGGTTATAGGGGATAGTGTTCAGATGGATAGTGTTGATAGTTCAGAAGGTGAACAGAGTGGTGATACTTCTAAGCCAGAAGATGATGGTGTGCAGAGTGAGGATGGAACTCAGGCAGAAGAGGGAAATTCTGAGAATACTACTGAGCAAAATAATACAGATGGTTTGACACATATAGGTGCATTTTGGGTAAGTGGAGCAAATGGCACTGATTGGACGTTTAGCGATAATGGAGAACTTAAAATATCAAAAGATGCAATTAATGATATAAGAATAGAAGGAAATGGAAAGCAAACAACAACAGATAGAGTACTTATTGAAGCTGGATATCAGGGAACTGTTACTATAAAAAATCTAAACATAAATAGTAAAGATGATTATTCACGTGCGTTTGAAGTTCAAACTAAAGGTGATAGTACTACAAAAGTAGAATTAATATTAGAAGGAGAGAATACTTTAAAATCAGGATTGCAGAATCCTGGTTTAAAATTTGCAGGTGAAGGAAAAGGAAGTTTACTTACTATCAAAGGAAATGGACAGTTGACAGCGACAGGAGGATTGGATGGAGCCGGAATCGGAGGCGGCTACGATGGAAGTGGAAGTAATATAATAATCTCTGGAGGAACAGTAACAGCGACAGGAGGATTGGATGGAGCCGGAATCGGAGGTGGCTACAGAGGAAGAGGAAATAATATAACAATTACTGGAGGAACAGTAACAGCGATAGGAAGAAGATCTGGAGCCGGAATAGGTGGAGGATACCTTGGAAGTGGAAATAATATAACAATTACTGGAGGAATAGTAACAGCGACGGGAGAATCTGGTGGAGCTGGAATCGGAGGAGGAGATAGGGGAATAGCAAGTGGAACTATACCAACTGATGCAGGAAATGGAAGTAATATAACAATTACTGGAGGAACAGTAACAGCGATAGGAGGAAGCGATGGATCAGGAATAGGTAGAGGTGGAGGAAAGAGTGGAAGTGCAAATAATATCAAAATCGCTGGAGGAAGTGTAAAAGCAAGTAGCATAAGTATTACTCCTAAGGATGAAGACAATGCAAAAGACGTATATTTAGTGAAATTAGATGGAAAAAAAGGTATTACAAGTATAATAGTAAATGATAAAGATTACAAGGTATTAGCTAATCATCCTGATGATGACTCACTATATTTATATATGCCAGTAGGAGAACATACAATAACAACAAATAATGATACTTACAATATCCAAGTAAGTGATAGTGGTTATATATTTAAGAATGATTGGATAGTAGAACTTTCTATTACAGGATGGACATATGGGGCAAATCCAAATACACCAACTGCTGAATCAAAATTTGGAAATGTTGAATTTAAATATAGCAACGAAGAAAATGATAATTATACATCTAATGTACCAACTGATGCAGGAACATATTATGTAAAAGCAGAGGTAGTAGGAACAGAAAATTATGAAGGTTTAGTATCTGATCCTTTTGAATTTGAAATTGAACAAGCAAAAGGTTTAATTAAATTCAAAGATGGTGCTAAGTTTGATAAGATATATGATGGAAAACCTGTTGAGATAACAAATGAAGATGTTGAAACATCAGGTAGTACAGGTGATGTTACCTTTAAATTTGAAAAGAGAGTAGATGGTAAGTTTGATCAAATACAAGAAGTACCAACAGAAGCAGGTACATATCGAGTAAAAGTTTCTTTAGCGGAAGATAATAACTATACTTCTGCGGAATCAAAGTATTTATACTTTACAATATACAAAGCACCTGAAATTACTGAAGAAAATGAAAATGTAGATACTTCAACAGATAGAATAGAAATAAATACTGAAACTGAAAATAAAGGAGTATATTTATACTGTACAGACAGCAAAGACGTTCCACCACTTCCAGAAACTTCTACTCTTTCAATTGAATCAGTAGAAGTAGGAGTTAAGACATGGCAAGAAGTAACTGGATCAAAAATTATATTTACAGGATTAGAGTCAAACACTACATACCACGTTTGGAAATACGATAATACGTATCCTAATAAGCCTGAAGGAGAAAAACTTACATACGAATACTCTATAAAAACAGATACACCATCAACACCTTCAATACCATCTAAACCAGAAGAAAAACCAGGAATCGGTGTTGAAGTTGAGGTAGTTGACAAAATAGCTGGCGAAAACAGATACGACACATCAGTAAGTATAAGCCAGAAAGTATTCCCATCAAAATCAGAAAAGGTATATCTAGTATCTGGAGAAAAATTCCCAGACGCACTAAGCTCAGCAGCATTAACTGGAAAAGGCGATGGTCCAATACTATTAATCAACGACAAAAACATAGACAAAATATTATCTGAAATAGACAGATTAGACGCTAAAGAAATAGTATTTATAGGTGGAAATTCAATATCAGATGTAAATGAAGCTAAAATACGTAAATTTGCTAAAGAAAATTCTTCAGTTGTAAAATCTATTGTAGGTAAAGATAGATATGAAACAGCGGTAAAAGTTGCAGAACAGACTATAAAAAAATACGGAAACAAGGGTAAAGTTATAATAGCGGACGGAAGAAATTACCCTGATGCCGTTTCAATAGCTTCTTATGCAGCTAAGGAAGGAATACCAGTAATATTAGTGAACGGAAATAAAGTTCCTGATGTGGTTAAAAACTTCTTAAATAAATACAAAATAAATAGTGCGATAATAGTTGGAGGAGATAAGGCTGTTGGAAAAGATGTTGAAAAACTATTCAAATCAGTAGATAGAGTTGCTGGGGATGATAGATACGACACATCTAAGAAAATAGCAGAAAAATTCTTTGCAGGATCAAAGATTGTATTTGTAGCAAGTGGAGAGTCATTTGCCGACTCACTATCAGTTAGCTACTATGCAGGAGCAAAAAATGCACCGATACTATTAATAAAAGCGAACTCTTTAGATAACGATACAAAAGAATACTTAGAAAAGAACAAAGATAAAGAATATATAATAGTAGGTGGAGATAAGGCTATAAATCCAGATCTTTTCAAATAAAAGTAAAATATATGGGATAAAAATAAATATAATGGAAAATAGTTGTCATTTAGGTGGCAACTATTTTTTTATCCTGGAGAGCGAATACTTGTACTAAGTCAAAATATTGCTACAAAATCATTAATTCTACCTTGAAATACTTCACCTGTATCAGCCTTTTAACCGATAAACATAGATTAAAATACATTATTGTTGTATAATATAATATTGAGATAAATTAAAACATTTGACAATATCATTTATTTTGTAAAAATGAAACGGAGGAAGTTATGGGAAACACTTATTATATAGCTAGACATGGACAGACAGAATGGAATATATTAGGAAAAACTCAGGGGCATGGAAATTCACCTCTAACAGAAAAAGGTCTTGCTCAGGCAAATGAGCTTGCAGAAGGAATGGATAAATATCCACTAGACATGATATTCTCAAGCGATTTAGGTAGAGCAATGCAGACAGCAGAAGCAGTTGGAAAAAGATTTGGGATAGAAGTGCAGCCAACAGAAGCTTTAAGAGAGATGGGATTTGGAGAATGGGAAGGAAGATTAATTCCAGAAATAACTGAAAAATACCCAGAAATATATAAAACTTGGAGAAATGAGCCACATCTTGCAAAAATTCCTGGTGGGGAAACTTTAGATGTGATAAAGGAAAGATTAGAAAAATTCATAGACGAATTAAATGAAAAATATGATAACAAGAATATTTTACTAGTCAGTCATTCAGTGACAGTTAGGGTGCTTCTATTATTAATGTTAGATTCACCAATGAAGAATATATACAGAATTAAACAGGACAACACAGCTCTAAATATAGTAGAGTGGAGAAATTACGGTCCAGTTGTTACTAAGATGAATGATACATCTCATATAAAAGGGGATTATAAACTTAACAACTCGGCTCTTGAGTAAATGTAGGTTATTTTTACTTGGGTATAGGATTGTTGGATAAAGGAGATAAATATGGCAAAGGTTGTTATAATCGGTGGTGGAGCGGCTGGTATGATGGCGGCTGTGTCTGCTAGTCAAAATGCAGATAACGAGGTAATACTTCTTGAGAGAAATGGCGAATTAGGAAGAAAAATCAAACTAACTGGTGGAGGTAGATGTAATCTAACAAATGCCAGAGAGATAGATGATTTCTTTGATAAGGTAGTTACAAACAAGAGATTTTTGTACAGCAGTTTTGACGCATTTTCAAATAAGGATCTGCTAGGGTTCTTTGATAGAATTGGACTAAAATACAAAATAGAAAAAGATAATGATTTTAAGGTATATACAGAAAACGACAAGGCAGAGGATTTAATAGATGCTTTAAACAAAGAGCTTTTAAAGAAAAATGTTAAAATATATTACAATAAAAGAGTTGCCGATTTGGATGTGAATATGTTCCCAGAGGAACAGATTTTATCAAAAAAGGACAAGATTGGCGAGATTAAAGGCGTTATCCTAGACAATGGAGATAAGATTGAATGCGACAAGGTAGTCGTCGCAGCAGGAGGAAGAAGTTTTTCAAATACTGGATCAGACGGAAATATGTACAAAATCCTAAAAAAATACAGTCATAAGATAGTTGAGCCACTTCCTGCACTTGTACCACTTAAGATAGAAGAATCTTGGATAATGAATATGCAGGGAATTTCGCTAAAAGACGTGGAATTATCTTGCAAGATTAAGAAGAAAAAGATAAAACAGAGCGGCGATATGATATTTACCCACTTTGGAATAAGTGGGCCAGCGGTTTTAATTTTATCTTCTTATATAAATAAAGCATTGGAAGATGGAAATATAGAAATCACTCTAGATTGCCTACCTAATAGCACAAGAGAGGATATTGTTGCAGCGATAAGAGAGTTCCCAAACAGAAACGTAATAACAAATTTAAAGGGAATACTTCCACAGAATTTCTTAAAAGCTATTGCTGAGCAGGCAGGAGTTGAGGAGATGAAAGTCAACGAACTTCCTAAAAAACTAGAAAACAAACTAGTGTCTTTAATAAAAGAAATGAAGCTGACTTGCAATTCAACACTTGGAATTGAGCCAGCTATAGTAACTTCAGGTGGGGTATCTGTAAAAGATATCAACTCTACTACTATGGAGTCTAAAAAGATAAAAAATCTTCACGTTGCAGGTGAGATTTTGGATATAGATGCAGAAACTGGGGGATACAATTTACAGATTGCATTCTCAACAGGATTTGCTGCAGGTAAAGATGAATAAAAAGTTAATTAAGAGAGGTTGGTAATTATGATAATAGCAGTAGATGGACCAGCAGGAGCTGGAAAGAGTACTATTTCGAAATTAATAGCTAAAAAACTAAACATAAACTACATAGACACAGGAGCAATGTATAGAGCAGTAACATACAAATGCTTATCTGAAGGTGTTGATGTTAAAAATGAAGCAGCTGTAATGGAAGTAGCTAAGAGAACTGATATAGATTTCAGAGATAACAACATATACTTAGATTCAAAAGTTGTAAACGAAGAGATAAGAACTAGAGAAGTTAGTGCAAATGTTTCTGATGTCGCTAAGATAAAAGAAGTTAGATACTTAATGGTCGATGTTCAGAGAGAAATAGGAACAAGAAACGATGTTATACTAGACGGTAGAGATATCGGATCTTATGTATTCCCAAATGCAGACTACAAATTCTTCTTAGTTGCAACTCCTGAAGAAAGAGGAAGAAGAAGATATAAAGAACTTTGTGAAAAGGGATTTGAAGGAACATTAGAAGAAATTATAAAAGATATAGAAAAAAGAGATGAGATAGATTCTAATAGAGAATTTGCTCCTCTAAAAAAAGCAGATGATGCTATTGAAATAGATACTACTGGACTTGGAATTGACGAGGTTGTAGAAGCTGTAGTGTCTAAGATAAAATAGTTACCATGACTACTATAAAGTTAAATAAAAATAAGAATGGAGAAATTAAATAATGAAGTTTTACGATTTTGCATTGAGTGTGCTTCGTCTATTTTGTAAGGTTTTCTTCAAATACGAGGTAATCGGTATAGAAAATGTACCTCTTGAAGGAAATGTTATAATAGCTGCGAACCACAAATCAAACCTAGATCCTATATTTGTCGCATCTTCAATGACAACAAGAGAAGTTGCTGCAATAGCTAAGAAGGAATTATTTGACCATAAAGTGCTAGGTTTTATTTTAAAGAAATTAAATACAATACCAATAGATAGAGAGAATACTGGAATTTCAACAGTTAAGCAGATTTTAAGAGCTATAAAA
Source organism: Peptoclostridium sp. AF21-18 (assembly GCF_003478825.1). Lineage (NCBI taxonomy): Bacteria > Bacillati > Bacillota > Clostridia > Peptostreptococcales > Peptoclostridiaceae > Peptoclostridium > Peptoclostridium sp. AF21-18. Next base: position 35,942 of record NZ_QUGE01000010.1, on the reverse strand, counting down.
GACGGCTATGTGCTAGGATTATTCCCAGAAGGAACTAGGGTAAGAGGAAAAGAATTTGGTCAGGCAAAGGCAGGTCTATCACTTTTCGCTTCTAAAGGAAAGGCAAATGTAGTGCCTATATCTGTAATTTCTAGCTATAAATTATTCAGCAGAGTTAAGATATATATAGGTGAACCTATAGATATGAGCCAGTATTTTAGAGCTAAACTTACAAATGAAGACCACGAAAGAATATCAGAAGAGATTATGCAGGTAATTATCAAAAATTACTGTGAACAGGCAGATGGAATAGTAGATGTTGAGGGGATAGAATACAACGCTTAAACATCGATTGGAGGACATTATGAATATAAAGATATCAGAAAAAGCAGGATTTTGCTTTGGTGTTAAGAGAGCAATGGGACTTGCATGGAGAGAGTTATGCGAGGAACAGAATAAAAAAATATACGCATTAGGGCCACTTATTCATAATAAACAGGCAGTTGGAAAGTATGAAGAAAGAGGTTTAATAACTGCTGACGATATAGAAGAGATACCAAGTGACGTTAAAATGATAATAAGATCTCATGGTGTGTCTAAGTCTATATACGATAGAGCAGAGAAAAAAGAGTTAGAAGTAGTGGACACAACTTGTCCTTTCGTTAAGAAAATACACAACATTGTTGAAGAAAAATACAACAAAGGGAAGAAAATCATATTAATAGGTGATAAAAATCATCCTGAGGTAATAGGGATAAATGGTTGGTGTAAAAACACAGCTATAACTATAAAAACTATTGATGAAGCAAAAGAGTTAGAATTAAATCCAGAAGTTTATTACTGCTCAGTTGCACAGACTACTATGAATTTAGAGGTTTACGGTGAGATAGTTGAGATATTAAAACAGAAATCTGATAAGATAGATTTCAACAATACTATCTGTTCATCAACTAAGGCTAGACAGGAAGCGGCTAGAGAGCTTGCGTCAGAAATGGACTGTATGGTTGTAATTGGTGGAAAACACAGTTCAAACACTCAGAAATTAGTTGGAATATGTAAAGAAGTTTGTCCAACTTTTGCTATTGAAACTAGAGATGATTTAGATGTGGAAGAGATAAAAAAATACGAAAACGTCGGAATAACAGCTGGGGCATCTACTCCTGACTGGATAATAGACGATATAATAGAATTCTTAAAAAGTTTATAAAAGTTATTAATAAATCGTTATACACCACTATAACTTGCCCTTCAGGCTTCAGCGACTCGCACTTTTATGTAACACATTTTAAGTATCCTCTTATATTCTTGGAAAAGAGTATAGGGGGATATTTTTTTTATTATTTTTTATTTAGTTATATTTATTGTAAAAAACATTTTCTTTAGATAAATATTTTTAGTATAAAATATTATTTATAAAAAATGTTTGACAATAAAATAATATGTGTTAGAATATAACATATAAAAAATACAGAGGTGATAAATATGAGAATATTTGAAAGTATATTTGACATCTGTTACTTAGTAACAGTTCTTACAGTAGGTGTAAAGATGATCAAAGCAACAGAAAAAGGTAGCCAGTTTAGATTATTTGGTATAATGGCTATCGTTCTTGGATGTGGGGATGCATTCCACTTAGTTCCAAGAGTATATTCTATGTGGACAGTAGGTATAAACAATAATCCTGCTGCGTTAGGATTTGGTGAAGCCGTTGCATCAATCACAATGACTATTTTCTATGTAATATTATTCCATATATGGGAAATGAGATATGAAGTAAAAGACGATAAAGGTCTTAAATTCGCAGTATATGCATTAGCAGCTATAAGAATAATACTTTGCCTATTCCCACAGAATGATTGGTTATCTCCAAATGCACCAGAAATTTGGGGAATATACAGAAATATACCATTTGCAATAATGGGATTAGTTATAATAGTTATATTCTTCAAAAAGGCAAGAGAATTCAATGATATAAGCTTCAAGAATATGTGGCTTGCAGTTACATTAAGCTTTGGATTCTACATTCCAGTTGTACTATTTGCTAAAACTATTCCAATAGTTGGAGCACTAATGATGCCTAAAACATTAGCATATGTATGGGTAGTATTCATGGGATACAATGCTATGAAAAGAGTAAATGAAAACTAAAAGCGTGATATAAATTTTTAGGAAAACTTTGGAAAAGTTAATTAAAATGAAAGGACAAGATTATAACTACCATCCGCTCCAGGCAATCAAGTTGCATTGTCGCTGGCTGGCAGTTATATATCTTGTCCTATTTTTTTACTTAACCTTAATCCAAAGTTTCTAAAAGTTTATATCACGCTTTTTTGTTATCATTTATTCACAGTATTGTATGTGAGTATCGAAGCCTAGAGAGGAGCTTATCTATAAATTCAATACAGTGAGTAAATATAATAATTAAAAATTTTAATTTATTCACTTTCTATATGCTAGTAAATTCCTAATGGATTATAAAAAGGGACTGATGCAAATTATTGCAACAGTCCCATTGTTATTTTAGAAGTTTGTTCTGCTTTCTTTCATCAGCGCTTCGTAGTCTTCAAGGTCTTCTTTTGAAGGTTCTACAAATTCTTCACCAACATTGTTCTTAAATCCAATTCTTCTTGCTGGTTTTTCATCGTCCAATTTTGGAGCTGATGTAATTAAGAAATTGATTTGAGAAACGTGTTGGATTAGTTCAGCATAGTTTCCATTTACGTATCCGAAGTAGTGGATAAGTGATGGATTGCTGTATCCAATATCAGTTATGTGCATAAGGACGCTTTCACCGAAATTAGTAAGATATAGAGCAACCTCTTTATCTTTGTCTAAATATTGTTCAAAATCGTAAATGCTTTCCATGATTCTTTGATATTGGTAGTCTGCAAGCTCGTAATTTCTTGATGATACTGATTTTCTGATTTTATCGCTAATAGTATCAGGAAGCACATTAGAATCATTTTTACGCATAAAATCACGACCTTTCAAAAATTATCTTATATTTGTAATTATTATTATAGTACTGTGAAATTTATTTTTCAATATATGATAGTTAATTTTCAGAAAATTATTATAAAAACAAAACTTTATTAAATCATAAAATAAAACAGCATAAAATTTGGTTAATAGTGTGATATACTATAATTAATAAATTTAAAAATTTGAAGTACAAATTAGTGTAATGAGGTGCATTTTATGGAATCAAAAACAATAGTAGACTACTATCATTTAGATGTGTTTAATGGGGATCAGCTTTATCAGATAGATTTAGGCTTAAAAGAAGGCATCGACGTCGATGTTTATGCTAAGCCTGAATACAAATTTGAACAGATGTATGAGATAAGAATGGGGTTAAAAGAAGGATTAGATATTTCTTTCTATATAGATCATAGATTAGATTCTAACCAGATGTATGAAATCAGAAGAGGTCTTGAAGCTGGGTACGATGTTTCTGTTTATGCAACAGATAAATTTATCTGGAGCCAGATGGAGCAGATTAGAATGGGACTTGAAAGTGGTGTAGATGTAAGTAAATACGCAAAATCTAATATATACACTTCTGTTATGGAGCAGATTAGAAAAGGTCTTGAAAATGGAGTAGATATCTCTCCATACACAGAAAGAAAGCTTTTTGCTAACCAGATGGAACAGGTTAGACTTGGATTAGAACATGGAATTGACCCAGATTCATACGCTTGGAGAAAATATGAATGTTATGAAATGGAAAAAATGAGATTAGAGCTAGAAGGAAAATAGTAAATAGAAGAGGAGAATGAAAAATTTGCATTCTCCTCTTCTATTTTATATATAATTATCTAGTTTATACTGTTCAATTACTTTTTTTCCTAGAATAGTAATTGCCTTTTGTGGGCAGTTACTTACACAACGATAGCACAGAGTACATTTATTACCTCCAATAGCTTTTAGATTTACTATACTTATATTTTGAGTAGGACAAATTTTTGAACACAAGCCACAACCAATACAATTTTCATTAATAGTCAAATTATTACTATAAGTTTTCGTTTTATGGAAAAACCAAAGTCGTTGACCTAAAAGACCAATTATATGAGATATAGAAGATAAACCATCATTAGGATATATTTTATTTTTTATATTATTTGCAATGAGTTTTATTTTTTCAGTTGCATTTTTAATTATTATTTCTTTCTCTTGTGTATTTTTTTTGAGTAAAGGACTATCACATACAGAATCAGGCATTTTTATATGTAAACCACCTAAGATTATTGCCCCATATTTTTTAAATAACCTTGCTGAACATCCAGCACCATCGCCACTAAAGGCCCCCATTGTAGCTAAACATATAATTTTCTTATTTTTCCATAAAAATGAATTTTTTATTATAAACTCTCTTACAAAATAGGGAATATTAGAATACTGTATAGGATAACCGAAAATAATTGTATCCCGCTCTTCAATCTTTTTTATAGATGATGGATTTTCTAAAGAAACAATTTCATAAGATTCATCTAATAAAGAAGATAAAAGTCTAACACAATATTCAGTATTTCCTGTTCCACTAAAAAAAACACCTAACATAATTTCACCTACCCTTCAATAGAAAATAGACAAATTAAATCATCAAGTTTTTTACTCCAATCGAATGTATGCTTTACATTTTCCATTGTTGCCAAAGAAGTAATACCATGTATATAAGCAAATAATGAAATAATATAATTTTGTTTTTTTTCATCAGATATATTTAAAGATGCAAGTTGTTTTAACAGTTGTTCTTTATATATTAGAAATGGTTTATAATTCTCTTCTGTAAAACTATTAATATCTAAATCAATACTTATAGAATTTTGTGTAAATAAAAATGAAAAATATTGTGGATTTTCTAAAAAAAATAAAATATATGTTTTACCAAATTCTAATAAAAAATTAGATTGATTTGAATAAAGAGAAACAGTATTTAATAATTTTTCTGCAAATTGATCTGTAATATACTTTTGCATAGCTGAAATTAACTCATCTTTATTTTTAAAATGGCTGTACGGAGCAGAATGGCTTACATTACACACTTGAGCTACTTTTCTTAATGAAAGCTGTTCAACTCCATATTTATTTACCAAATCAATCCCTTTTTCGATTAACTCATTTTTTAAATTTATATGATGATATGTTGAATTTTTCATAGACTCCTCCCGATAATTTAAACTTGACACTGTAAATATTATATCAATACAAACTTGACAGTGTCAATATTTGATAAATATATTATTAAATTAAAAATAATTAATTCTTTAAAAATACTTGATTTAGAGTATATAACGTGATAACGTTTAGTAGAGTAAATGTTAGGGAGGAAAATTATGAAGGACGGTATGAAATCAGTTATTCTTAAAATGATAATGTTCATAATTGCTGTTGGACTTTTATTCAATGTAATTATGATATTCAATATGATAATGAAAAAATTCTAATAAAATAAAAACTGCTGAGAAATTTCTTAGCAGTTTTTTATTTATATAAAATTATATAAACACATAATTCTAGTGAGAGATTTAAAGAAGGTTAGCAGCCTTCTTTTTTGTTTCAAATTTTTTATAAATAAAATTTAAGGAAAGTTAAGATATAATTAAGAATTGTGTGTTATGATAAAATAAAGATATAATATTTTATAAAAATAGTAAAAAGCGGTATAAAACTTATCAAAATTCCACATATAATAAAAATAGCATATTTTTATAATTTGGATTGATAAAATAATACCAAAAAATAAAGGCAAATAGATTATCCTAAAGAATTTAGGGTATTTATTAATTTAGGAATAAAAAAATGGAGGTATGGATATGGAACCAAAGAAACCGAAGAGATCGATTTTTTATTACTATGCTATGATGATGCTTTTCGTAATGCTTCTTAACGTGCTTGTATTCCCAAGTATGCTGGAAAGACAAACAGTTGAGATAACTTACAGCAAATTCGAGCAGATGTTAGACAAAAACGAGATAAAAACAGTTAACTTAGACAACGATAAAATATCTATAGAGCCTAAGAAAAAAGACGACAGAAACATATACGTAACAGGAAATATGAATGACCCAGAGTTGATTGAAAAATTAAACGCAAAAAATGTATCGTTCAGCAAAGAAATTCCTAGAGAAAATTCTCCTCTTATGAACTTCTTACTTACTTGGATATTGCCGTTTGCAATTTTAGGTATGTTAGGTAATTTAATGATGAGAAATCTTTCTAAAAAAATGGGCGGAAATTCTATGCAGTTTGGTAAGTCAAACGCAAAGGTTTATGTTCCTGCACAGAGTGGAAAGAGATTTGCAGATGTAGCTGGTCAGGATGAAGCAAAAGAAGCTTTAACTGAGATAGTAGATTATCTTCACAACCCAGCTAAGTATAGAGAAATAGGTGCTCAGATGCCTAAGGGTGCACTTTTAGTTGGACCTCCAGGTACAGGTAAAACACTTCTTGCTAAAGCTGTTGCAGGTGAAGCAGGAGTACCATTCTTCTCAATTTCAGGATCTGAATTTATAGAAATGTTTGTTGGTATGGGTGCTGCAAGAGTTAGAGATTTATTCAAACAGGCTAAAGAAAAAGCTCCTTGTATAGTATTCATCGACGAAATAGATGCTATAGGTAAGAAGAGAGATGGCGCTAATGGTATGGGAGGAAACGATGAAAGAGAACAGACTCTAAACCAGTTACTTAGCGAAATGGACGGATTTGATGGTGGAGTAGGAGTTGTAATACTTGCTGCTACAAATAGACCAGAAAGTTTAGATAAAGCACTTTTAAGACCAGGTAGATTTGACAGAAGAGTACCTGTTGAATTACCAGACTTAAATGGTAGAGAAGCGATACTTAAAGTACACGCAAAAGCAGTTAAATACGATGCAAATATAGATTTCAACGAAATTGCAAGAGCTACATCAGGAGCATCTGGTGCAGAACTAGCAAATATAGTAAACGAAGCTGCACTTAGAGCAGTTAGAGATGGTAGAAAACAGGTTGAACAGATGGACTTAGAAGAAGCTGTTGAAACAATAATCGCTGGTTACCAGAGAAAAGGTGCAGTTATAAGTCCAAAAGAAAAGAAAATTATCGCATACCACGAAATTGGTCATGCACTTGTTGCAGCAATCAATAAACATTCAGCACCAGTACATAAGATAACAATAATCCCAAGAACTTCAGGTGCACTTGGATATACAATGCAGGTTGAAGAAGGCGAAAAAGTGCTAATGTCTAAGGAAGAAGCAATAGACAAGATAACAACATTCACTGGTGGTCGTGCAGCTGAAGAAATAATCTTCAATATGTGCACATCAGGGGCATCAAATGATATAGAACAGGCTACTAGAATAGCTAGAGCGATGATAACTAGATTTGGTATGAGTGAAGAGTTTGGAATGGTTGCACTTGAAACTCTAAACAACCGGTACTTAGGTGGAGATACTTCACTAGCTTGCTCAGCAGAAACAGCAGCTAAAATAGACAAAGAGGTAATAGCTTTAGTTGGAGCTTGCCACAAAAAAGCAACTCAGATACTTGAAGACAACATAGACAAACTTCACGAATTAGCAGATTACCTTCTTGAAAAAGAAACAATAACTGGGGACGAATTCATGCGGATACTAAACAATGAAGATCCAGAAAAAGCAAAATCTATATCAGAAGAAGTAGAAGTATCTATAAATAAAGAAGAAAACTAAGCAAATAAAAAACTAAAATCCAAAATAAAAACATACAAAAAGGATACTGATAGACGTTATTTTATGTTTGTACAGTATCCTTTTTAATTTCAAAAATATATAATATTGACAATTAGTATATAAGTATTGTATACCAAATGTATGAATATAATTTATTGGAGGTATGGCATATATGAAAAATTTACCAGTTGATTTAAAAAATAGAAATTCAAAATTAGAAACTATAAAAAAAGAAAGTAGGCGTGTAAATGTTATACCAATAGAACAGCTTTTTGAAAATTATAATATGTCAAATTATGAACCTTCAGAGGTTAATTGGGGGGAGGACATAGAATTGAATGCTTCAAGTAAATAAAGCTGATGGAAAGATGTATAACTGCTCAAAAGCGACAATACTGCAAGCGCCCCACAACCGCTAAATGTGTTACTCTAACGGTGTGGGGCGCTGAAGCCTGGAGCAAAGAGCAGTTATACTCTTTCCCTATTACTACATTTCTTCAGGATATTTCATACCCCATTCATTTCTTATTTCAGTCATCATATCCATAACATCTTTAGTATAATTCAAGTGCATTATATCATGATTTCCATTTAATGCCTTTTCCATATCTTCAACCTCATATAACAATGCGTTTGAAGTTTCTCCAGATTTTATAACTTCCTTGCTGCCATCCTCAGTATATGTGATAACAGCTTCCTCACCTCTAGGATATTCAAAAATCTCAACATATCCTTTATCAAATGCGATAGTTCCACGTTTAGGCTGTTTTGCGTGAAGAGATAGTATAACTGTAGCCATTTCTTCTTCCTTATTTTTTAGAAGAAGACTAGCCTGCTCATCGACACCAGTAGGAGCATACTTAACCTGAGATAGTATTTCTGTAGGCTTTGAGCTCATAAACCATCTAACAAATGAAAGTGCATATACACCGATATCTAGCATAGCACCACCTGCTAAATTTTTATTGAAAAATCTATTAGTCATATCGTATTCTTTGTAGCTTCCAAAATTCATCTGAATTAGTTTTAAATCTCCAAGCTTTCCAGATTCTATTATCTTATTAAGCTCTTTGTAAATTGGCATATGGAAAATTGTCATAGCTTCAGCTAAAACGACGTGATTTTCCTCAGCAAGAAAAATAGCTTCATCTAATTCATCGCTGTTTAATGTAATTGATTTTTCACAAAGAACGTGTTTACCAGCTTTTAAAGCCTTTCTTAAATATTCTATATGAGTGTTATGAGGAGTTGAGATGTAGATAATATCCACATTTTCGTCCTCAAAAACATCCTCAATCTTATCATATACTTTTTCAATTCCATATTTTGCAGCGAATTCTAAAGCTTTTTCGTGAGTACGATTTGCAACAGAGTATAGATTATCTCCTCTTGAAATCATGGCCTCTGCAAGCTGATTAGCAATTACACCACATCCTAATGTTGCCCAATTATATTTTTTCATAGAAAACTCCTTTTTGAATGGTATTAGAAAAAATAATTATCGTCATCTGGTTAATACACAATAATTATTTTCTTGAATAAATAATACCACAAAAATAATTTTTGTCAACGAGAATAAAACAATCTTAACACAATAAAATTATCAAAAGTATATCAAAAGATATTTAAATTTATTTAATAAAATTAACGTAAAAAAAGAATCCCCTAAAAACCAGGAGATTCTAAAAGTTAAATTTTTTCGTTAGCCATTAAATTTTCGCAAGCACTAAGCATATTGTATGAGTTTTTATTGTCTGCAGCGAGTAGAATGTAGAGAATTTCAACAATAGTCATAGCTGATATTCTAGAAAAATAAAACTCATCTAAAAACAGTTTTTCTCTTGTAATAGTCTGTATGTGATAATCAACTATATTTGCAATATTAGAATTAGGGTTATTTGTGATACCAATGGTTTTAACCCCTCTCGATTTTGCTTCTTCTACCATAGTGAACACTTTTTTAGACTCACCAGAGTTTGAAATTGCAATCATTACGTCGTTTTCATCTAATGACATTGAAAAGGCAAGCTGTGTCTCCCAAATTGTACTTGAAACAGTTTTGATCCCAATTTCATTAAATCTATAAACACCGTCTATTGCAACGGGGATTGTATTTCCAACAGCAACAAATTGCACAATTCTAGCCTTTTTAATCACATCTAAAATAGATTTTAAAATATCTGTATCTATAAGAGAAACAGTCTGCTCAAGTTCTCTTACTTTATTAGCTAAAATATTGTTCAAAGATTGCTCAAAGCTGTCCTCAGATATGCTTTTTGATGCTACAATTTCATCGTCGGAATTAACAATTTCTTTCGCAAGGCTTATTTTTAAATGATGAAATCCATCTACATCGCATTTTTTACAAAATCTTGTAACAGTTGCGATACTTGTTCCGGATTCCTTTGCTAAGTCGTTTATAGTCATATTTATGACTTGACGGTGATTTTTCATTATATATGAAGCTACTTTCTTTTCTTGTTCGAAAAATGAATCATACATCATACAAATCTTATCGAGTATATTTTGTCTGTTTGACATTTAAGCACCCATCTTTCTATATATATTTATCTCATTCTGCTTTTATCGTAGTTTAAAATTAGAATAATAAATGAAGGAATCATTACAAGTATAAGCATCAAAATAAATATGATTCTCATCAAAGTTGCCAATAGTTTTTTCATAAAAATCCCTCCCGTATATTGTCTTCAAATATTACAAACTTCAATTACGCAAATTTACAATTTCTTACTATGCAAGGAAGTACTTATTCATAAGCACTCTACCTATAACATCTGTAATCCAGCTGTATTTGCATATAACATCGTCGTATTCAACAAAAGCTCCTTTTGGAAGAGGAACGTTGCTTTCTGTCATAGTTTCAATCAGTGTTATTAGTTTTAATAGCTTTTTCTGATCTGTTTCAGAAATTCTTTCGTCGGCAAAAATCATCTTCTTTATATCTAAATAATCTGTATTTTTATTTATATAATAAGATGTTGCAGCATCTGTGTTAGTAGAATTTACAGTATTTTCTGGTCTTTTGTATTCTGCAGGTTTTCTATACTCGTACTGTCTTTTATATTCATTTTCTTTTTTCTTATCTTCCTCAGTTTCAAAAGCATTGTACTGTTTTATATGCTCTATAGGTGTTGTGTATTTATACTTTTTCTGTTCTACTTCTGTTTCGAAGTTTCCTCTTTTAAATGAAAACTCTGGCATAGCACCTAAATCATCTGCTGGCTGGTCATATTCGATGCCCTTTTGATACACTTCCATAATCATAACAGTTCCAGTTATAAATTCCTTTGCGCATAGATATCCCTTTTCTCCTAGAGAAAGCACAGTTTCCCTAATTTCATCTATATTCATATTTTTAATTTTTTCATCTATAAAATTATCTCTCATTAAAACCTTTCTGTCCTCTATAGCGAACGGTTTTACAAAAGAAAGAATATTTTTTTCACTCTGGGTAAGCATTTTTTATCAACTCCTTAAGAAAATTTCAATTTTATTTCTTATTATACTACACTTTTGTGAAAATAATTGAAAAAAACTTGTTAAACTGTCAGATGTAATTGATGAAAAGAAGAACGAATTTCAGTAATAGGCTTCAATATGGTATACTTGATATAATAAATAAAAAATTTTTAAATTAAAAACAAGTAGGTGAGAGAGATGAAGATATTGGAATTGCAGGAAAATAAAGTTTTAGATGGATTTGAAGAAGGATACGACTCGCAGCGAGATTATGTAATACTGTCAAAAGTTGATGAGTTTTGTAAGATAAAGGAAACTTTAGGGATAAATGAAGAGATCTTTTTCGACTGTATGAGTTTTGACAATTCTATCAGGATAAATCCAAATAAAAGTTTTGACTCTATAGCTTTAAGATCTCTCGAATACATAGATGAAGAGATAAGAGAATTTGAGGCTCATATATACACAGCCGATAATTTTATACTCACTGTGGCTGAGGAGGAGAGCTTTATATATAAATTTATGAAAAATTTGATTTTGAATAAGACTAAGTCTGATAAGAGTACGAGATACGTCTTATACAAAATAAATCAGTACATTATTAAAGAGTATATAATGAATGGTTTTGAGTTTTTGGAGATGTTAGAGGATAGGATATTAGATATTGAGGATGATATGATGGACAATGCAAACAGCAGCCACATTGAAGAAATTAATAAAGTTAGGGCAATTGCGAGAAAGGTTGTTAAAAATATTAGACCGCTTATTTATATAACAGACAATGCTGTAAGCGAGGATGTTAGGTTTTTAAAAGAGGTCGAGCTTGAGGAGTACAACGATATGCAGGGGATAGACTTTGGTATAGATAAGTTGTATGAGTTTTCAATTGCGACGAGAGATTTGGCAGATAAGCTTTTAGATATTTACGACTCAAAGGTCAATGAAAAGACAAACTCACTTATAACAAAGCTGACTATATTAACTGCAATATCGGCACCGCTTACGATTATAACAGGTATATACGGGATGAACTTCAAGTATATGCCAGAGCTTGGTATGGCATATGGATACCCTATTACAATTGTTATAATGATTTTAATAATATTAGTTGGGATACATTTGTTTAAAAAGAATGGAATGTTATAGTTTTTAAAGAGAATGATGTGAAATAACGAAATTAATTTGATAATTATTATATAAATTACTAAATTATAAGAAATAGAGAAAAGAGAGGAATTTTAATGGATATAAGGATAAAACCGTCAAAGCTTTCTGGTGAGCTTACAATTCCGCCATCAAAAAGTTTTGCACATAGGGCGCTTATTTGTGCAGCTCTTTCGGAAGGAAAAAGTATTATAAACAATATAGAATTATCTGATGATATAAAAGCTACTCTTGATGCTGTAAAATCTTTTGGAGCAGTTTCAAAAGTTGGCGATATGAGTATAGAAATTGAAGGAATTCGTAAAAGCGTTGAAGATGAGATAGAGATTGATAAGGATTTGCGCGTTATAGACTGCAATGAGTCAGGATCTACTCTTAGATTTATGATTCCTATAGCTGCGGTACTTGGATATAAGTGTAGATTTGAGATGAGTGGAAATCTAGGGAAAAGACCTTTAGATGTTTATTATGATATTTTTGATAAGAATGGAGTTAAGTACGAAAAAGGAGAAAATTACCTAGAAATTGATGGAAAGCTAGGTGCTGGAGAGTATGATATTCCTGGAAATATTAGTTCTCAGTTTATAACAGGGATGTTATTTGCACTGTCAATGCTTGAAGATGACTCAGTTATAAATATATTAGACAATATAGAGTCTAAGAGCTATATAGATATAACCCTTGCAAGTTTGAAGGATTTTGGAATAGAGATTGAGCACGACGAATACAGAAAGTTTAGGATAAAGGGCAATCAAAAGTATAATTGCAAAGGAGAAAATACAGATTGTAATGAGTACACAGTAGAGGGAGATTTTTCTCAAGGAGCATTTTTCTTGTGTGCCGATGCCATTGGAAACAATGTGAATGTAAAAGGTCTTAGAAGGGACTCAATTCAGGGAGATAAGGCTACTGTGAACATCCTTGAGAGAATGGGTTGCGAGAGAGTTTACGACGAGTGCGACGATATAAAAATGAAGGTAAACTCTTTAAATAGTACTATTATAGATGCAACAGATTGTCCAGATATTATACCTGTTCTTTCTGTTTGTGCAGCATTTGCAAATGGTACGACAGAGATTGTCAATGCAAAAAGGCTTAGAATTAAAGAATGTGATAGACTTAGTGCGATAAATGAAGAGCTTTCAAAACTAGGTGCAAATATAGAAGAGAGAGAAGACTCTCTTATAATCTACGGAAATGGAAATAAGAAGTTAAAGGGTGGCTGCGAGGTTTGGAGCCACAAGGATCATAGAATTTGTATGATGCTTTCAATAGCGTCTACAATCTGTGAAGAAGAGATAGTTATAAAAGACGCTGAGTGTATTTCTAAATCGTACCCAAGATTTTTTGAGGACTTTGAAAAATTAGGTGGATGCGTTGAAGTGATTGGTGGTGATTTGCATGAGTAGTATGTGGGGAAAAAATTTAAAAATATCAGTATTTGGTGAGTCGCATGGAAGTGAAATCGGCGTTGTTATAGACGGGTTAGAGCCAGGTTTTGAGATAGATTTGGATGAAGTGGAAAGACAGATGGATAGAAGAAAGCCTGGAAAAAATAGGATGTCTACTGCAAGAAAAGAGGATGATAAAGCAAATATTGTGAGTGGATTTTTTGAAGGAAAAACTACAGGGACTCCACTTTGCGCAACAATTAAGAATAAGGATAGAAAATCAGCAGATTATACTCAGATAAGGGATAATTTTAGACCTGGACACGCTGACTATACTGGATTTGTGAGATATAATGGTTTTAATGATTATCGAGGTGGAGGACATTTTTCTGGGAGATTAACAGCCCCTATTGTATTTGCTGGAGCGATTTGTAGACAGATTTTAGAAAAGAAGGGCATAAAGGTTGTTTCTCATATTAAGTCGATAAAGGAGATTGTGGATAGTAGTTTTGATTACACTAATATAGATGATAATTTAATTGAAAGGCTTTCGTATTCTGATTTTCCACTAATAAACGAGAGCCTTGAAAATGAGATGAAAGCTGAGATTTTAAAAGCTAGAGAGAATTTAGATTCTGTAGGTGGAAGGATTGAGTGTGCTATTGTAGGGATAAATGCTGGTGTAGGAAGTCCGATATTTGATTCTGTAGAATCTGTTATTTCTAGTATGATGTTTTCAATTCCTGCTGTGAAGGGGATTGAGTTTGGAGAGGGATTTGATATTTCTAAGATGCACGGATCAGAGGCAAACGACGAGATGTATGTAGATGATGATGGAAATATTTTATCCTATACCAATAATAATGGTGGTGTAATCGGCGGAATTACAAATGGTATGCCAGTTGTATTTACCGTTGCAATTAAACCAACACCTTCAATTGCTATCAAGCAGCGTACTGTAAACGTGGCTGAGTTGAGAATTAGTGGAGATGTGAAAAATACAGAGATTGAGGTAAATGGCAGACACGATCCTTGTATAGTGCAGAGGGCTGTGAGTGTTATTGAATCAGCAGCTGCAATAGCTATGCTGGATATGCTTTACGGAATGTAGATTTTAAATAGTTGATATTTGAAAAGGAGATTAATATGACTAAACTTGATGAATATAGAGTTGAAATAGATGAGATAGATAGAGAAATTGTGCAGCTTTTTGAAAAGAGAATGGAAACTGTTTTAAAGGTTGCTAGTTATAAGAAAGAGAACGGAATGGAAGTGTTACAGAGTAGTAGGGAGGAAGTTGTTCTTCAGAAAGCTGTAGATAATTTAAAAGATAAGAAATACGAGGATGATATAAAGGAAGTTTTTGAGCTTTTAATGAGATTGAGTAGAAATTCTCAGAAAAGAGAGCTTGGACTGTAGAGGTTTTTATGGATAAAATAGTAAAAATTAAGGATATAGAAAAAGTTAAAGGCTTGTTTGGAGATTGGGAGAATAATTTTGTGCTGTCTTGTCTGCAGGGAATTATGGGAGAAGTGCATTCTTTTGACTTAGATAATCCCAAATCTGCCGTTGCTGTACTTGGAGATTTTAGGATGTTTGCAGGAGAGCCTAATGAAAATCTTTTAAAATATGATTATAAAAAAGGTGAGATGGATATAATTATACCTCAAAATGATAAATGGGCAGAACTTGTTAGAAATACATTTGATGTAGATTTAGAAGGTGTGCCGGAGTTAAAAGAGATTAAGAGATATTCTACATTTGAGGATATGAGCCAGTTTGACGTGGATAAATTGAACGAGATAAAAAGTTCTGCAAAAGAAGGATTTGAGATTTTGGATATAGATGAAGAAATCTATAATAGATGCTTAGAAAATGAGTGGAGCAAGGACTTGGTTGGAATTTATAATAATTACGAAGACTATTCTAAAAAGGGTATAGGAGTTGTTCTTTTGGATAGAAGTAATAATGAAATCGTGTCTGGAGCATCTTCATACTGCACTTTTGAAGGTGGAATTGAAATCGAGATAGACACAAATGAGCAGCATAGAAGAAATGGATATGCGCTTATTTGTGGGGCAAGCATAATATTGAAGTGCTTGGAAAGAGGGATATATCCTAGTTGGGATGCCCACAATAAAGGATCTATAGAACTTGCTAAGAAACTTGGATATAAAATGAAGGGTGAGTATACAGCATTTGAGTTGTATAGAAAATAGTTGAAATTTACTAAAATTGAGGTTTGCGGGAGTTGGTATTTATGAGTATTAGTTTGTTTTTAGCGATTGTGTTCTACTTATACTTTGGAATACTGTTTTTCGCTATGAATGGGGTTGCATTTAGCGGATTTTTCTTTGTATTGGGGACAATTTGCTTAGTGTACCACTTTACTAGAAAGAAAATAAAGGAACATAGGTGGTTATATATGTTTATAAAAGTTTGTGCAGCTGTGGCGATTATAATATTCGTTGCTGTTGAGGGAATGATTATCGTATTTCCTAAGAAAAGTACGGAAAACTGTGACTATATCATCGTTTTGGGAGCTAGAGTGATGGGGAATGAGCCAGGGCTTACACTTAAAGGAAGGCTTGATAGAGCACTTGAATATGTAAAAAGCAACGACGATGATTGTAAAATAATTGTATCTGGTGGGAAGGGTGACGGAGAAAATATCTCTGAAGCCGAGGCTATGAAAAGATATCTTGTTGAAAGAGGAATTAAACCAGAGATGATTATCAAGGAAGATAAATCTGTAAACACTATGCAGAATTTTGAGTTTTCTAGAGATAAAATTGAAAACGACAGCAAGAAAAATGTAGCTGATGTAGATGTTAAGGTAGTGACTACAGATTTTCACGCTTTTAGAAGCGACAAGTATGCAAAAATGGATGGTTATAAAAATATAAGTTTTTATACAGAAAGAACTAAGTGGTATTTGATACCAGTATTTTATGTAAGAGAATTTTTTGCCATAATAAAAATGATGTTAGTTAGTATTTATACAATCTTTATATAATCTTAATGCTTAAAGAATACATTTTTATCCTAGCTTTATATTTTAACTGTTATATTTAAGATATAAGAAATATGAAAGGGTGTTGTATATGAAAATATTATCAGGTATATATGAATATAAAGCAAATAAAGATGTAAATGGAGATTTAAAATTTGGATATATAAGAAAAAGCTTAAAATCTGTTTCTATAATTATATCTATAACTGTTATGTTTTTTATGTTAGTAGCAAGAGTTTTTGATAAAAATGCATCTAATATAGATATATATGTATTTTTATTTTCACTTTTAGTTGCATTTTTAAATATACTGATAAGATACTTTAACTCTAAGTATGAAAAAGATATAACAAGAGAGATAAAATCAAAAGAAAAAACAAAAACAGTAACAAAAATTGTTGATTTAGAAAATGGATATGCTGAAAAAATAGATGTAAAAGATATAAAAAAAGGAAATATTTTTATATTAAATAGAGGAGATATAGTTCCTTGTGATGCAACAGTGATTGATGGAGTAGCTCTTTTAGATGAAAGCTGTATAACAGGTGAAAGTGCAGCTGTTTTGGTTGAAGAAGGTGGCGAAAGAGATTCAATAAAAGAAGGAACTAAACTAATATCGGATTCTTTAGTAGTTAAAGCAAAATCAAATTTTGGTGAAATTAAAAATAAAAGAACAATAAATAAAAGAGTTATAGATGATTTAGATAGAAGGTCAAGAGAAAATAAAAGGACTGTATTATCAATAATCGTAGCAATACTTATTATACTTGTATATTCACATTACAATAAAATAGATTTGTTTGAAAAAATATTTTATTTTTTAGGTATATACATAGCAATATTGCCAGATGATATATATAATATTTTTAAATTTTTAAAGCTATTTAAAGGTGAAATTTTAAAATATTATAATATAGATTTAAAAAATATAAATTCAATAAAAAAATTAGCTGATGTAAAAACAATTTTAATAGATAAAACAGGAACTCTTACATTTGGTAATAGAGAGGCAATAAAAATTTATCCTGCTAGAAACATATCTGAAGATGATGTTGCAGAAGCTGCAGCATTGAGTTCAGCATATGATGATACTCCAGAAGGAAAAAGTATATTAGTATATGTAAAAAAATTGTATTCTTTAAGAGGAAAATATATTGGTCAAAAGGATATTAAACCTATTTCATTTGCATTAGGTAGTAGAATTAGTGGATGTGATTTAGAAGGGTTTAAAATTAGAAAGGGTTCTGAAAAAGCAATAAAAAAATTTGTAGAAGATAATGGAGGAACTTATCCTATTGAATGTAAAGAAATAAGTAAAAAAATTTCTATGAAAGGGGGAACTCCTTTATCAATAGCTGTGAATGATAAAGTATTAGGGGTGATTTATCTAAAAGATATTGTAAAAGAAGGGTTAAAAAAATCTTTTAAAAAATTGGAAAATAGTGGATATGATATAGTATTAGCGACAGGAGATAATCCTTTAACAGCTGCAACCATAGCAGCAGAATGTGGAATTAATAAATTTATATCAGAGGCAACTCCTGATAATAAATTGGATTTTGTTGAAGATTGCCAAAGTGTTGGCGATAAGACTGCTGTTGTAGGAGATGGAGAAAATGATATATATGCTCTAGCAAATGCAGATGTTTCAATAGTTATGGGAAATTCAAATGAAGATGTAAAAAGTTTTGGAGATATTATAGATAATGACTCAGATCCTGCAAAAATACCTATGATAATAGGTATAAGTAGGGAAGTTATTAAATCCGAAAAAATAATAAAGGTTATAGATTATATAAAAATGATTATAAAATCTGTTGCTGTAATAATATTAATATTACCTATAATTATGAATAATAATTTATACTTAAAAATAGATGTTTCTGCTATGTATCTACTTTTATTTAATTTATTTACAAGTGTTTTAATGATGATAACAGTTGTGTTTCACAAAAAATAAAAGAGAATAAATTTTACAATTAAAGGGAGGTATAGTCTATGGAAAGACCAGATCCAGATAGTATACTCGAAAAAATTAAAGAAGAAGAAACTTCAAGAGGAAAATTGAAAATATTCTTTGGATATGCTGCGGGTGTTGGTAAAACTTATGCGATGTTAGAAGCGGCTCATTCCTTGCAAGATAATGGGATAGATGTGGTAGTTGGATACATAGAACCCCATACAAGACCAGATACAATGGCTTTATTAGATGGCTTAGAAAGAATTCCAGTAAAGCAAGTTGAATATAAGGGAATAAAATTGAATGAATTTGATATAGATGCTGCATTAAAAAGAAGACCACACACTATATTAGTAGATGAGTTTGCACATACAAATGCAAAAGGTTCTAGACATAATAAAAGATGGAAGGATATAGAGGAACTTTTATTGGCAGGAATAAATGTATACACAACTTTGAATGTTCAACATCTTGAAAGTCTAAATGATATTATGGAAATAATAACAAATATAAATATAAAGGAAACAGTACCAGATAAAGTAATAGGTGATTCTTATACTCAAATAGAACTTATTGATATTGAGCCAGAAGAATTATTAGAGAGATTTAAAGAAGGTAAAATTTACGAAAAAACTCAAGCAGAAAGAGCTAAAGAAAATTTCTTTGTAAAAGATAATTTAATTGCACTTAGAGAAATTGCACTTAGAAAAACTGCAGATCGTGTCAATAAAGAAGTTCAGATATCAAGAATGTCAAAAGCTGATTCAGGTGTAAAACCTACATCAGATATATTATTAGCGTGTATAAGTCCGTCAATATCTTCATCAAAAGTAATAAGAACGGCGTATAGAATAGCAGATTCTTCTTTAGCAAAATGGATTGCAATATATGTTAAGCCATCAGATATGTCTTCAATTAGTCAAGAGTCTAAAAAAAGGCTTGGCGAAAATATGGATCTTGCAAAAAAATTGGGTGCAGAAGTAGTAATATTACATGGTGAAAATCCAGAAGAGCAAATTATTAGATATTCTAAGGTAAGAAATGTAACTAAAATAATAATTGGTAGAGATCACTCTGATAAAGGCAAATTTAAAAGGAAATTTAAAAAGGATATTGCTGATAAATTATTAGATAATATAGATAATATAGATATTCTTATAATTCCGTTTAGAAACGAAATTCATTCGAATAAGGTAAATAAAAATAATAATAAATCCAAACTGAAGAGAGCTTTTTCTGTTTCTAGAGTAGATATTATAAAATTTATTCTTATAAGTATTTTTATTACTGTTATGGCTTATGTTTTACAGTCGATAGGATTTGCAAAAGATAATATTTTGTTAGTTTATATGCTAGGTGTTTCTATGGTGTCTCTTTGGACAAATGGTTATACACTAGGTATTTTAAGTGCATTTTTAAATATAACAATAGTAAATTATCTATTTACTATTCCAAAATATACTTTATCTATAGCAGATCCAAGCTATATTATAACTCTAGCTGTGTTCTGCGTAATAGGAATAATAACAAGTGCTTTAATGTCTAATATAAAATTCCAGGCTAATAATGCAAGTAAAAGAGAAGAACATACACAGATGATTTATCGGATAAGTAGGACATTTTTGAAGGTATCTAGAAAAGAAGATATAATAGAAAAGGCATTAGAAATTTTAAGTGTTAGTCTTGAAAGAGATGTTTCCCTAGTTATGAAAAATGAAGAAAAAATATACTATATTAAATATAAGGGAAAAAATAATGAAATAGAATTTGAACATAAGAGTATCAATGATGTAACAGAATATGACTTTGAAAATAATATAATGATTTCTCCAAACGAAATTGCTGTTGCAAAGTGGGTTGTTAATAATGGTATGAATGCAGGTCATTTTACAGATACACTTAGTGGTGCTGCAGGACTATATATTCCTATAAAAGGAATTAAAAAAATTCATGGTGCTGTAGGTGTTTCATCAGAAGTTAAAAATATAGATACAGATGATGAAATATTTATAGAAACTGTATTAGCACAGGTAAGTATTGCACTTGATAGGGAAGAATTAGCAGAATCAAGAGAAAAAGATAAACTAGAAATGGAAAGTGAAAGGCTTAGAAGTAACCTTTTAAGAGCTATTTCTCATGATTTAAGAACTCCACTTGCAGGGATATCCGGTGCTGTAAGTACAATTATAAAAAATAAAAATGAAATAAGTGAAGAGATTACAGACGAATTACTAAATGGTATATACGAAGATTCTCAATGGTTAATAAGATTAGTAGAAAATTTACTAAGTATGACAAAGATAGATGAAGGAAAATTGAAGGTTGGAAAAGAACCAGAGCTTGTAGAGGAGGTATTATCAGAATCCTTGTCCCATATAAAAAGAAGGTTGAACGATGCAGATGTGGAAATTGATATACCAGATGAATTGATATTTGTTCCAATGGATGTGAAATTAATAGAACAAGTATTTGTTAATTTAGTTGATAATTCATTGAAATATGCAACAAGTAGTTGTAAGATTAATATAAGAGTATATAGAGATGATGACAATGCTTGGTTTGAATTTTCAGATAATGGTCCAGGTATATCAGATGATTTAGCTAGTCATATATTTGATAGATTCTATACTGGAGAAAGAAAAAGTAAAGACTCTAGAAAAGGTGTAGGTTTAGGTCTTTCTATATGCAAATCTATAGTAAATGCACATGGTGGAGAAATAAAGGTTAGAAATAGTCAAGAATTAGGTGGTGCTGAATTTATTTTTAATCTTCCACTAGAAGAAGATGAAGAGTAAGGAAGGATAAAAAATGAGTAAAAAACTTATACTTGTTGTAGAAGATGATAGTACAATTAGAAAATTTATATGTACAGCTTTAACAACTCAAGATTATGAAGTAATAGAGAGTTCAACTGGAAAAGAAGCAGTCCAAAATGCTATAGCAAAATCTCCAGATGTTATGCTACTTGATTTAGGTCTTGAAGATATAGATGGTATTGATGTTATTAAAACGGTTAGGCAGATTTCGGACCTTCCAATAATTGTAGTATCCGCTAGAGAACAAGATCGAGAAAAAGTGGAAGCATTTGATACTGGAGCTGATGATTACATAACAAAGCCATTTTCAATAGTTGAACTTCTTGCAAGGGTTAGAGTTGCTCTTAGACATAAAGAAAATAAATCTGTAGATATTTCTATGCCCAAGGAAGAAAAGGAAGATACTTTTTCTGTGGGAGATTTGTTCATAGATTACGATAAGAGAAAGGTGACTGTATCAGGAGAAAACATACATTTAACACCAATAGAATACGATATATTATCCCTTTTAGCAAGAAATCATGGAAAGGTATTAACACATAATTATATTATAAAAAAAATATGGGGTGGAGTAATAGGTGGAGAAACCAAGTCATTAAGAGTATTTATGGCGACAATTAGAAGAAAAATAGAAAAACAACCTGCAAATCCCCAATATATAATGACAGAAGTTGGTGTGGGATATAGATTAAACGATGAAATATAATTAGAATAAGAAAGAGATTGATGTATTTACGATATTTTATTTTTGAATTTATTATTTAAAAATAATTATTGTATCTATATTAATCTCTTTTTTTATTGAATTTTATAGGAAAATATTTTCTTTTGTTAATTTTTTTTGTGTTAAGAAAGTATAAAGATAAAGTATAAATCTTGATACAATCTTAATCCTAAAGACACTATCTTTAATCCCGTTTTTATATATAAAAGCATAAAATTATATACATGATAAAGAAAAAGAAGATATTAAAAAATCTTCTAAAAAAGTAGGAGGTAATTGAAATGATGGATGTAATAATGATTATACGGCTTTTAGTTGGAATTATATCTGTTAAACTATTTGCTGATTGGTGTGAAAAACAAATACAGAAATAATAAAATTTATGAAAAGTAACAATTAGTATTTTTAGATGGAGGGAGAAAAATGATACTTTTAGTAGTTGTAATAGTAGCTTTATTAGCATATTTACTTTATGCTTTAATAAATCCAGAGAAATTTTAACAGAGGACATTATAGATTAATTATTAGATTCTAACTTAGATAGAAAATAAAATATAGTGATTAAGATATTAAAACAGGAGGAAAAAATGTTACAGAATATATTATTTTTAATAGTGTTTATGATATTAGTAGTTCCTATGGGTAAATACTTATATCAGGTTGCCAATTGTGAAAAAGCATTTGGCGATAGAATATTTAACAAAGTAGATAATACTATCTATAAAATATTTAAAATAGATAAGGAAGAAATGAACTGGAAACAGTATGTTTTAGCTCTTATCATAACAAATGCAGTTATGATATTTGCAGGATATTTAATTCTTAGAATACAAGGAATAGGACTTTTTAATCCTAGTGAAATTGGAGGAATGGAAGAAAGTCTTTCATTTAACACAATAATAAGTTTCATGACTAATACAAACTTACAGCATTATTCAGGTGAATCTGGATTATCATATTTAGCTCAAATGCTAGTAATAATTTATATGATGTTTACATCAGCAGCTACTGGCTATGCAGCTTGTATGGCATTTATAAGAGGTCTTGCAGGAAAGAAAAAAACTTTGGGTAACTTCTACGTTGATATGGTTAGAATAACAACAAGAGTTTTAGTTCCGCTTGCATTTATAGTAGGTGTTTTACTTATATCTCAAGGTGTGCCTCAAACACTTGGCGGAACAGAAACAGTAAGAACAATTGAAGGTAATTTACAAGATATAGCAAGAGGTCCAGTTGCAGCTCTTGAATCTATAAAACATGTTGGTACAAACGGTGGTGGATTCTTTGGAGCAAACTCTTCTCATCCATTTGAAAACCCAACAATTGTATCAAATATGATAGAAATGCTTTCAATGATGATACTTCCAGGAGCTTGTGTTATAGCTTTCGGATATATGATCGGAAATAAAAAACAGAGTAAAGCAGTATTTGGAGCTATGGGAATAATATTCTTAGTAGGTCTTTTAATATGCTGGACTTCTGAAAAAGCAGGTAACCCAGAATTAGCAGCAGCAGGATTAAGCCAAGCTATGGGTAATATGGAAGGTAAAGAGCTTAGATTTGGTATAGATCAATCGGCTTTATTTACAACAGTAACAACATCATTTACTACAGGTACAGTAAACAATATGCATGATACACTTACTCCACTTGGAGGACTTGTTCCAATGCTAAATATGATGTTAAATGTAGTATTCGGAGGAAAAGGTGTAGGGCTTATGAATATGTTAATGTATGCAATACTTACAGTATTCCTTTGTGGATTAATGGTTGGTAGAACACCAGAATTTTTATCAAAAAAACTAGAAGGTAGAGAAGTTAAGTTAGTTGCATTATCAATAATAGTTCATCCATTATTAATATTAGCATTTTCTGCATTAGCAGTTGCTATTCCGGCTGGACTTGAAGGTATAACAAATGGAGGATTCCACGGATTATCTCAGATTCTTTATGAATTCTCATCAGCATCAGCTAACAATGGTTCAGGCTTTGAAGGTTTAGCAGATAATACTTTATTCTGGAATATGACAACTGGAGTAGCAATGTTCTATGGAAGATATTTAGCAATAGTTATACAGTTAGCTGTTGTTGGATCACTAGCAAATAAAAAACCAGTAAATACTAGTGTAGGAACATTAAAAACAGATAACTTTACTTTCACAATACTTCTTGTTGCAATAGTTTTAATAATAGGAGCATTAACATTCTTGCCAGCTCTTGTATTAGGACCAATTGCAGAGCACCTAACTATTTGGGCGTAATAAAATAGACGAATATGTAAGGAGAGTATAAAGGAGATATAGATAAAAATGAAAAACAATGGAAATAAATTTTTAACTAATGATATTCTTAAAAGCTCTATAGTAGAAGCTTTTAAGAAGTTGAATCCAAAATATATGATGAAAAATCCAGTTATGTTTGTCGTTGAAGTAGGTACTGTAGTAGCATTTTTACTTACATTAATGCCAAACTTATTTGGAAATGATGGTTCAGGAAACATAAGAATATATAATGCGGCGGTTACAATTATATTATTTATAACTATATTATTTGCAAACTTTGCCGAATCAGTAGCAGAAGGTAGAGGTAAAGCTCAGGCAGATACATTAAAGAAAACAAGAAAAGATACAATGGCTAGACTTATTGATAAAGATGGAAACGAAAAAATGATAAGTTCAAGCGAATTAAAAAAAGGTGATGTGGTTTTAGTTAATGCAGGAGAAGTTATACCAAATGATGGAGAAGTTATAGAAGGTTTAGCTTCAGTTGATGAATCAGCAATAACAGGTGAATCTGCTCCAGTTGTTAGAGAATCAGGTGGAGATTTTGCATCAGTAACCGGTGGTACAACAGTTGTAAGTGACTGGTTAAAAATAAAAATAACTACAAATCCAGGGGAATCATTCTTAGATAAAATGATTTCTTTAGTTGAAGGTGCTTCAAGACAGAAAACTCCAAATGAAATAGCATTAAATACAGTATTAGTTAGTTTAACTTTAATATTTATGATAGTTTTAATAACTTTATACCCAATGGCTAATTACACAGGTGTTCAGATACCAGTATCAACAATGATTGCTCTTTTAGTTTGTTTAATACCTACTACAATAGGTGGACTACTTTCTGCTATAGGGATAGCAGGTATGGACAGAGTTACAAGATTTAATGTAATAGCAATGTCTGGTAAAGCAGTTGAATCTTGTGGTGACGTTGATACAATGATACTTGATAAAACAGGTACAATAACTTACGGAAATAGATTAGCAGCTGATTTTATCCCAGTGGCTAATATAGAAAAAGAAGAATTAATAAACTTTGCAACGTTAAGTTCACTAAAAGATGATACTCCTGAAGGAAAATCAACAGTAACTCTTGCAAAAGACATGAATTGCAATGTAGAAAAATTAGAAGAACTTGCAGAAGGTGCTGAATTTATAGAATTCTCAGCTCAGACAAGAATGAGTGGTCTTGACTTAACAAATGGTGTAAAAATAAGAAAAGGGGCTTTCGATAGTATAAAAGAATATGTTAGAAATTTAGGTGGAGAAATACCATCAGATCTTGATGAAAAAGTAAATGAAATAGCAAAACTTGGAGGTACTCCTCTAGTAGTTGTAGCAGATAATAAAATATACGGTTTAATATATTTAAAAGATACTGTTAAACCAGGGTTAGTAGAAAGATTTGAAAGACTAAGAGAAATTGGTATAAAAACTATAATGTGTACAGGTGATAACCCTCTTACAGCTGCTACAATAGCAAAAGAAGCAGGTGTAGATGGATTTATTGCTGAATGTAAACCAGAAGATAAAATAGAAGCAATTAAAAGAGAACAGTCTGAAGGTAAAATTGTTGCAATGACTGGTGATGGTACAAATGATGCTCCGGCACTTGCACAGGCAGATGTAGGACTTGCAATGAACAGTGGTACAACATCAGCAAAAGAAGCAGCAAATATGGTAGATTTAGATTCAGACCCAACAAAAATACTAGAAGTTGTTGAAATAGGTAAACAGCTTTTAATAACAAGAGGTGCATTAACAACATTCAGTATAGCTAATGACGTTGCAAAATATTTTGCAATAATACCAGCTATATTTACAGTTGCAATACCTCAGATGGAAATGTTAGATATAATGAATTTAGCAACTCCATTTAGTGCAGTTTTATCAGCACTAATATTTAATGCGATAATAATTCCTTGCTTAATACCTTTAGCAATGAAAGGTGTTAAATATAGACCTATGTCTGCACAGAAATTACTTCTTAGAAATGTAATAGTATTCGGTGGTGGTGGAGTAATCGTCCCATTCATAGGTATAAAATTAATAGACTTATTAATAGCACCACTTTTAATGATGATAGGTCTTTAAAAAAGAAATTTATGGAGGAAAAAAATGAAAGGGTTAAAAAATATATTAAAAAATGCAATTTCATTAAGTTTAGTTTTAATACTAGTTTGTGGGATAGCTTATCCAATGGCTTTAACAGCCACTGGACAAGTGTTATTCAAAGATAAAGCAGAAGGAAGTTTTATAGAAGTAGATGGTGAAAAAGTAGGATCAAAAAACATAGGGCAACAATTTACAGAACCGTATTTCTTTAAAGGAAGAGTGTCTTCTGTTAATTACAATACTTATACAGAAAAAGATAAAGAAGATGGAACATACGAAGGACCATCTTCAGGAAGTTTTAACTATGCTCCATCAAATCCTGAACTTAAAAAAAGAGTAGAAGTTAGTATTGATGAATTCTTAAAAAATAATCCAGAAGTAAATAGAGAAGATATACCAGCAGATTTAATGACAGCATCTGGTTCAGGATTAGATCCTAATATAAGTGTAAAATCAGCAGAAATTCAGGTTTCAGCTATATCAAAAGCAAGTGGAATATCAGAAGAAAAATTAAATAAAATGATAAAAGAAAATACAGACTCTAAATTTTTAGGAATATTTGGTGAAGAAAGAGTTAATGTATTAGAATTAAATATAGATGTTTATAAAAGTATGAATAAAAAATAAATAGAAAAAAACAATAATATATAATGATTGAAATGCTCCATTTTATAAATAACACAATAATATATAAAATGGAGTATTTTTTTGCTTATATATAAAAAAATAAAATTAATTTAATTTATACTTAATAAAATATAATAAATACGAAAAATAACAGAATAGCTAAATTTTCTAATAATTAAGAAAGTGATTACAAAAAATATATTTTATATATTAATTGAAAATAACATTTGAAACACATTTAGAAATATGATATTTTAAATTAGGTGCGATTATTTAAATGGAGGGAGTATAAAGTAATGATTGATGTAAGTAAATTTTTAGTTAATGAAGCAAATGAATGTTTATTATGTAAAAAACCAAGTTGTAGAACAAACTGTCCAGTTCATACAGACATACCTGGCATAATAAACCTATTTAAAGAAGGTAAAATGGAAGAAGCAGGGGAAATACTATTTGATAACAACCCAATGTCAGCAATATGCGCAATGGTTTGTCCTCACGAAGATCAGTGTTTCGGTCATTGTATAAAAGGAATCAAAAAAGACCCAGTAGAATTCTATAAAATAGAAGAATTCATATCAAGAGAATATTTAAAAACTGGTAAAATAACTATAAAAGAAGAACCTAAAAACCAGAGAGTTGCAGTAGTTGGTTCAGGTCCAGCAGGTTTAACTATAGCTACTGAATTAGTTAAAAAAGGATACAAAGTAACTGTATTCGAAAAAAATGGTAGAGTTGGTGGTATATTAAGATACGGTATACCTGATTTCAGATTACCAAGAGAAATAGTTAAAGACATGATAAGAATATTAGAAGAAGCTGGAGTTGTATTCAGAACAAATACTGCTATAGGTCAGGTTATAACTATAGATAAATTATTCTACGATGGATACGATGCTGTGTTCATAGGAACAGGTACTTGGAGTCCAAAGAGATTAGATATAAAAGGTGAAACATTAGGTAACTCACTATATGCAATAAACTACCTAAGATCACCAAAGAGATATAACTTAGGTAAAAAAGTTATAGTAATAGGTGCTGGAAACGTTGCAATGGACGCTGCTAGAAGTGCTAAACGTTACGGAGCAGATGAAGTAACAATAGCATACAGAAAAGACTTCTGCGATATGAAAGCTTGTAAAGCAGAAATAGAAGAAACTAAAGAAGATGGAGTAGTATTTGATACATATAAAGCTCCTATAGAAATAACTGAAGAAGGTGTAATATTCGCTGATACTCACAGAGTTAAAGGTGAAGACGGTAGAGAATCAGTTGTTATGATAGAAGGAAGCGAAAAATTATACGAATGTGATTCTGTGTTAATAGCTATAAGCCAGACTGCAAGAAATACAATCGTTAAAAATAACCCTGAGTTAGAAGTAAACAAATGGGGACTTCTAGTAACTGATGAATACGGTGAAACAACTAGAGAAGGTGTATTCTCAGGTGGTGACGTTACTTCAGGACCAAGTACAGTTATAGAAGCTGTTGTTAACTCTAAAAAAGCAGCTGAATCTATAGACAGATACTTAACTAGTAAAAGAAAATAAATTTGTAAAATAGAAGGACAAGAGTATAACTACTCTTTGCTCCAGGCTTCAGCGCCCCACACTGTTAGAGTAACACATTTAGCAGTTGTGGGGCGCTTGCAGTATTGTCGCTTTAGAGTAGTTATAACTCTTGTCCTTAGTTTATAAATTTGTTTTCATATGAGAGAAGGTAAAAAGTGCTGCTGTTGAATGTTTTGTAAAGAATGTTCGACAGTAGCTTTTTTGTTGGAAAAATTTGTGAGTGTAATAGACTTGTATATTTTTAAAAATTATTATAAATTTTAATATTTTTATTCAATTTTAATTTGTAAAATGTTATAATATTTTATACATATTATATAAAATAAAAATATAAAATGTAAAATTGCTAGGAGTTGACAGATATGTTGAAGGTTTGCGAAAATCTGTACAGACAGACAGACAGACAGACAGACAGACAGACAGACAGACAGACAGACAGACAGACAGACAGACAGACAGACAAGTAAGTCTGTAGTTTTGTTATGCAATTTTTTAATAGATGTATATAAAGGATACAGTTTTTGTTAGATACAATTACTGTGTCCTTTTTTTGTTGATTTTTAGCGTTTTATGTTTTAAGAGAGGGTGTTAGTATGAATAAGAATAGGAATAAGGTTGCGGCTATGATGATGGTTGCAGCGATTACAGTTAGTTCAGTTGCTATGCCAGTTGAGGCTGCTGTGAATAGTGTAAAAAATAGTAATATAAGAAAAGAGGAGAAAATAAATTCAGGAATAGACAATGTGGTATTGGATTCTCCTTATTTTGAAGATGATAACTTTATAAATAAAATAACAGAAATAACAGGTATACAACCAGGAAATCCAATAGGTAACAATCTATCAGCTATAACAGAATTAGATATTAAAAATTCAAATATTACGAATTTAAAAGGAATAGAATATTTTACTTCTTTAAAAAAACTAAATTGTTATAATAATAATATAAGTGAATTAGATTTAAGTAATAGTAATAAAAATTTAGAAGAAATAGATTGCGGAGATAATTTACTATCAGAGTTTAAATTACCTAGTAGTATACAAGTTATACGTTGCAAAAAAAACTCATTTAAAGAATTGAATTTATCACAGTATAGTCAGTTAAAGACTTTAGAATGTGGAGAAAATGAAAAGTTAGAGTCTATAAATATATCACAAAATACAGGTTTAATAACTTTAGATGCTTCTAAAACTAAAATATATATTAATGGTGGTATAGATTTAAAACAAAATAAAGTATTACAAAATTTAACTTTAACAGATAATAAACTAGATAATATAGATGTATCATCTAATACAGCATTACAAAACTTAAATTTAGAAAATAATAAATTAACAGATATAAAATTAGAACAATGTACTGGATTATTAGAATTAGATTTGAGAGGAAATGAATTAACAGATATAGATTTAAGTGGAAATAAACTTTTACAGGGATTAAAGATAGGAGGGAATAAATTAAAAAGTTTGGATTTGACACAAAATATAGCTTTAGCTAATATTATTTCGAGTGGAACAGAAGGGAAAATATTGGTAAGTAATAATATTCAACCAAGCTATTATTTTGTTACTGAACAACCTTTTGATTTGAAAAATAATGATTACATAGATTTAAATAAAGAATATGGTATCACACAAGAAGAAATAAAAAATAATAAAGTTGAATTAGATTCAGATGAAGTAAAGTTAAATGGTGTATATTTTGATGGAACAAAAATAAAATGGAAAGGTAAAACTCCAGATCTTATATCTTATGAATATAAGTGTGGAGGAAAAAGAGATGAAGTAAAATTAAGTGTATTCTTGCATTTAGAAAATAATAATACTGAGCAAGGAGGAGGTTCTGGTGGAGGAACAACAACTCCTGATCAAAAACCAGACCAGAAACCTGATGAAAAACCTAACAAACCAGGCAACATAACATCTAAAATAGTAGGAAAGAACAGATATGAAACAGCTGCTAAGATAGCAGATGAGCTAGTTAAGAACAACGTTTCATACAA
The DNA here is from genome assembly GCF_003478825.1 of Peptoclostridium sp. AF21-18. NCBI lineage: Bacteria > Bacillati > Bacillota > Clostridia > Peptostreptococcales > Peptoclostridiaceae > Peptoclostridium > Peptoclostridium sp. AF21-18. The sequence goes on along the minus strand of NZ_QUGE01000010.1, from coordinate 5,124 downwards.
CTCAGTAATACTAGTAAATTCAGATAAATCAATGGCTGATGGACTTTCAGCAGCATCATTATCTGGAAAGAAAAATGCTCCAATACTACTAGTTAAAAAAGACAGCATCCCTGCTGAAGCTATGGCTAAAATAGAAAAAGCTAAGAATGTCTACATAATAGGTGGAGAAGGTGCAATTTCTAAAAAGGTAGAAAATCAGTTAAAAGGCAAAAATATAACTAGAATATCTGGAAAAGATAGATACGAAACATCAGCAAAAATAGCTAATATGCTTGGTGGATACAAGATGGCATTTATAGTTAATGGTGCGAAAGGTGAAGCAGATGCAATGTCTGTATCATCAGTCGCAGCAAAATATGGTGCTCCAATATTATTAACTAATGGAAAAACTTCTACACATCCTATAAAAGCGGGAGTTAGCTACTTTGTAATTGGTGGTAGAAGTGTTGTATCTAATCAATTAGCGGATAAATACAATGCAGATAGAATTGCGGGCGTTGATAGATACTCAACAAATAGAAAAGTAATAGATGAATTCTATTATGATTCTAAGAAAGTATACTTTGCAAAAGGAGATACTTTAGTAGATGCACTAACAGCGTCATTACTAGCAAAAGATAATGGTATGGTATTAGTATCTAAAAATGCAAACCATAAAAAGTTAGAAGGAAAAGAAGCTGTTCAGGTTGGAGGAATGGACTTCGAAATAAGCTTTGAATAAAAAATAAACAAAAATGCTACTGTGATTAATTTCATGGTAGCATTTTTTTGTTGAAACAATTTTAAAAACTTTTCCAGCATTTGTATAATTGTTGTCACAAGATGCTTTTTAATCAGCCGTATATTTTGTGTAATCACAAATTAATTTGCATCGACAATTCTGCAAGCGCCTCGCAACTGCTAAATGTGTTACATAAAAGTGCGAGGCGCTGAAGCCTGGAGAGCAAATAATTGTGATTGCGCAAAATAGGCTGTTAAAAAGAAATTGTGATAACTTTTATTGACATATGTCATAAACGGAGTATAATTATAGTTGTAAGTGACATATGTCGATAACTTAGGAGGTGTTTTATGCCGAGACCAATTAAATGGAGAAATGTCTGTGGTCTTCCAGAAAATGAGAGATTTGGACCGATAGACGCTCCTGAATCAGAAAGAAAATTTATAACTATGACTGTGGACGAGTACGAAACAATAAGATTAATAGATCTTGAAGGTTTCAACCAGACACAGTGTGCAGAGCAGATGAATATCGCAAGAACTACAGTGCAGGGAATTTACACAAGTGCTAGAAAAAAACTTGCGGAATCTCTTGTAAATGGTAGTGTTATCGTTATAAAAGGTGGGGAATACGTACTTACAGAAGGCTCAGGAATGGGCTGTATGCGAGGATGTAAGAAATGTAGAAAAAGAAAGATTATGGAAAAAGAACATCAAGAAAAAGAAATTTTAAAATTAGAAAAAAATTCAAATGAAGAAAAATAGTTTGAAGTATAAGAAGTATAAATTTAAAAGAAATTAAAATAATAAAGGACGTGTAAAATTATGAGAATAGCCATACCAGTAGACGAAAAAAATATAGATTCAGAGGTTTGTATATCATTTGGACGTACACCATACTTCCTAATATATGACACAGAAAATGGAAATGAAGAAATTTTAGACAATAGTGCAATAGCAGAGTCAGCAGGTGCAGGAATTAAGGCATCTCAGACAATAGTAGACGCTGAGGTGGAAGTTTTATTAACACCAAGATGCGGTGAAAATGCAGCCGAAGTTCTTGAAGCTGGAGAAGTTAAAATGTACAGAACATTCAAGGGAACTGCAAGAGAAAATATAGAAGCTTTTAAAGAAGGAAAATTAGAGGAATTAACTGAAATCCACGCTGGATTCCACGGACATGGTGCAAACTAGTATGAATATAGCAGTACTTAGTGGAAAGGGTGGAACAGGAAAAACCCTTCTTTCAGTAAATATGGCTGTAGCATCAGAATCAGCTACTTATATAGATTGCGATGTTGAAGAGCCAAATGGATATTTGTTCTTTAAGCCAGAAGAAATTGTAGAAGAAAATGTATCTGTAAAAATTCCTGAGGTCGATAAAGAACTTTGTAGTGGTTGTAGAAAATGCGTGGATTTCTGCAAATTTAATGCACTTGCATTTATAAAAAAGGCACCGATTGTGTTTGGAGATATTTGCCATTCATGTGGTGGTTGCTCACTACTATGTCCAGAAAATGCAATTACTGAAAAAGATAAAGTAATAGGAAAAATAGAAAAAGGAAAATTTCAGGGAATTGATGTATACACGGGAATTTTGAATACTGGCGAGGTGTCGGGAGTTCCTATAATAGAGAAATTGCTTGAGGAAAATAGAAAATCTTCTAGTAATGGAGAGGTTTCTAATAATATAGAAGGAAACGAAAAACTTTCTATTATAGATTGCCCTCCAGGAAGTGCATGCATAGTAATGGAAAGTATAAAAGATGCTGATTTTTGTGTGTTAGTTGCTGAACCGACAGCATTTGGAGCACATAATTTAGAAATGGTGTATGAGCTAGTTAGTTTATTTGGTAAACCATTTGGGGTAGTGCTAAATAAATGCTTAGATGGAGAAAATCCATCAGAAGAATTCTGCAAAGAAAAAGGAATTAAAATTCTTGGAAGAGTTCCTTTTGAAAAAGAACTTGGAGAAGTAAATTCAAATGCAAAAATAGCAGCTAGAGAAAGTGAAAGATACAATAAATTGTTTAAAAATATACTTGAAACAGTGAAAGGAGAGGTGCAACATGAAAGAGCTTCTTATACTGAGCGGTAAGGGTGGAACTGGAAAGACTACTGTAGCTAGCTCATTTATAAAGCTTTCAAATACAAAAGCTTATGCTGATTGTGATGTAGATGCTCCAAACCTTCACCTTGTAGCAGGTAAAAAAACTGAGCCTAATAAGGAAGCGTACTATGGACTTCCAAAGGCAGTAATAGATCAAGATAAATGCATCCAATGTGGAAAATGTATGGAAAACTGTAGATTTGATTCTATAATGGAAAAAAATGGAGAGTTTTCTGTAAAGAAATTTGGCTGTGAGGGATGTGGTGTGTGTGAATATGTATGTCTTTCAAGTGCAATAACAATGCAGAAATCAGCTGCAGGAGATACTATGATTTACAAAGATGAAGATAGAGTATTTTCAACAGCTAAGTTGTATATGGGAAGTGGCACATCTGGAAAACTTGTCACGGAAGTTAAGAAAAATATGAGAGATAATGCAACTGACGATGTAGAAATCGCTGTTATCGACGGATCTCCAGGAATTGGCTGTCCTGTAATAGCTTCTTTAAACGGTGTGGATGCACTTCTTATCGTTGCAGAGCCTTCTATTTCTGGGATGAGCGATATGGAGAGAATTATAACAACTGCAGCAAGATTTAGAGTAAAAACTGCTGTATGTGTAAATAAATTCGATACTAATATAGAAAATACAAATAAAATAGAAGAATTCTGTAAAGAAAATAATATTTCTTTAGTAGGGAAAATTCCTTATGATACAGAGGCAGTTAAGGCGATAAACAGTGGAAAAACTATAGTTGAAGTGGATTGCCCTTCTGGAAATGCTGTTAGAGAGGTATATAAAAAGGTTGTTGATATGCTTTCTGAAAAAACGGAGAAAGTTTCTAAAGGAAAGGATTACGAAAACGTAATAACATTATAAAGTATTAATTGTAGTATATTATGAAATATTAATAATATAAAATATTTTGGGAAAAGAGATGTTAAACTATGATAATAAAAACACTTTGCGAGAACACATCTGTAAATGAAGATATAAAAGCTGAGCATGGGCTTAGTTTTTATCTTGAGCTAAATAATGGAAGAAAGCTTATGATAGACACAGGTCAGACAGACTTATTCTATGAAAACGCTGAAAAAATGGAAGTAGATGTATCTGATGTGGAATGTCTTGTGATTTCACATGGGCATTACGACCACGTTGGAGGATTGAACAAATTCCTTGAAGTGAATAAAAAAGCAAAGGTTTATGTGCACGAGCTTGGATTTGACGATTATTTTTCTAAGAGTAGCGGAGAAATAAAGTATATTGGAATGGATAAAAACCTTGAAGAAAATCCTCAAATTGTAAAAACTAAAGGTATATTTGAAGTTGATGAAGATATTAAATTATTCTCAGATGTAGCACACGAAACTCCATTACCTGCTTCAAATTCAGGTCTTTTTATGAAAGAAAATGGAGAAATAGTTCAGGATAAGTTTTTACATGAGCAAAATACAATTATAAAAGAGGATGGGAAGTACGTCCTATTTACAGGATGTTCACACAATGGAATAGTTAATATACTAAAACAATTCTACAAAAATGAAGGAAGATACCCAGATTTTGTGATAGGAGGATTCCATTTTTCTTGGAAAAATGCAGACGCAGATGCTGATTTTAGCTATGTAGATGAAGTAGGAAAATTCCTTCTAGAAACAGGAGCGAAATTCTACACAGGTCATTGCACAGGAATTCCAGCATATGAAAGACTTAAAGAAATTATGGGAGATAAGATTGATTATTTAGCCTCAGGATCTGTTGAGACCTTATAAATAAATAATTTAAATTCAGTCGCAATTTTACGACGTTATTATATGGAGGTATTTGAAATGTTAAAAATAGCAGTAGCAAGTGAAGAAAAAATGGTAGCAGGACACTTTGGTCATTGTTCAAACTTCAATATATTTGATGTTGAAGATGGTAAAATAGTGAAAGAAGAATCAATAGCAAATCCAGGACATAAACCAGGATTTTTACCTAATTTCTTAAATGATATGGGTGTTAAAGTTGTTATATCTGGTGGTATGGGCGGTGGCGCCATAGAAATATTCAACGAAAAGAATATAGAAGTTATAACTGGTGCAACTGGTGAAGCTAAAGCTGCAGTAGAAGCTTATGTAGCTGGAAACTTAAAATCAACTGGAAGCGTATGTAACAAACATGAACATCATGGAGAATGCGGAGGACATTAATCTTTTGTTGAAATACAGAGGGGTTGTTGCGATATTTAGCAGCAACCTCTTTTTTAGTATGACGGGCATGCTATTAATCTGTGGTGAAAGTCCATAAAAGG